>CAJUQB010000037.1 GCA_910588285.1 uncultured Lachnospiraceae bacterium | reverse complement strand
CGACCCGTCCGGCAGTCAGCCGGACAGGGAACGGCAAAATTTTTTACACTTCTTTACTTCTTTATCTCACATGAGCAAATGCTAACAGCACATCATAAGTACGCAGCCGGTCTTTTATAGGCCAAGTTCAACGGTAATCTGGCTGCCGTCCTTTGTCTTCCTGACCTTGATCTGCTGCGGAATATTCTCCATGAGCTCCTCCCTGTGGCTGATGATTCCCACCAGCTTATTACTTCCGGTGAGGCTTATTAAAATTTCCATGGCGCTGTCGATGGATTTCCGGTCCAAGGTCCCGAAGCCTTCATCCACAAAAAGCGCATCCATCTGCACACCGCCAAGATTCGACGACACGGTATCAGACAGTCCCAGGGCAAGGCTCAGCGAGGCCTTAAAGCTCTCTCCGCCGGAAAGATTTCCCACTGGCCTTCTGTGGCCCGTATTATTGTCCAGCACCTCAAGGTCAAGGAAATGATTGCTTCTTTTGCCAAGGGAATCCTCTCTTCGATACAACTCGTACTGCCCGTCGCTCATGGGCAGCAGACGCCTGTTTGCAGCAGCGATAATCCCGTCAAATCCCGCTGCCTGTATATACTGCTCCAATGTAATCTTTCCGTTTTTGGTTGTTCCCTTGACCAATTCATAAAGCCGCTTGCAGATGCTATACTCTTTGCCGGCTTTCTCTAATTCCTCTCTCCTGCCAAGAATATGCTTCTGCTTCTCTTCATTCGTACGGATTCTGTTTTCGCTGTTGTGGCAGCTCCTCCTGATCCACTCTACATTTGCGCTCTGCTCATCACATACCGCCTGTAACGCTTCTATGTCAATCCTCTTTTTTCCTTTTGCATCCGTCTCGGCATCGAACAGCTGTTTCTGATTCATTGCAACAGCCTGATGATATTCCTGAATCCCCTTGTCCAATACTGCGATGTCAGCTTCCTTCGCAACCCATGTCAGCATTTCCTCCACAGAAAGGAATCCATTGGCACGGACTTCCTGATCCAGCTCCCTTCTGCGAGCTTCCTCATCCCTTTTCTGCTGTTTGAGGCTGCCCTTCAATGTCTGCAGCTCTGACATGGCAGCAGTAACATTGTGATCGGCTTTTCTCTTTTCCTCCTCTGCCCTGGCGATATCATCCAATATCTTCTTTTTCTTCTTCTCTGCCTGGCTTCTCTCCTTTTTTGCCGTTTTCCAATCCGGGAAGCTCAATTTCTCAAGGGTCTTTAAGATGGCCCTCGTTTCCGTCAGCTCCTGTTTTATTATTTGCCTGTCTGCGTCCAGCTTCTCCCTTTGGGAACGGAGCTTCTCTGTTTCAGCTCCCTGGGCAGCCTCAAGATCCTTTTCCGCCTTCTCAAGCACCTTGCAGGCCTTGTCAAGGGAAATCCGCTTTTTATGATTCTCCCCGGACCTCTGTTCCGCCTGAGATTTTGCTTCCTTTACTGTCCGGATCAGCTCCCGGAGAGGCGCTTCCTCCACATCCATGTCAAGAAGCGGGCTTTCCATGCAATCCAATATCGTTATCCTAAGCTGTCCCTCGAATTCCTCCAAGGATGTCTTTGCTATCTCCGCCTCTGTATTTGCATGGTTCTTTTTCTCGTAAAGCCTGGTCTCTTCCTCCTGAAGCCCTTTGAAATCATCCTCTGAAATGGATGACTCCAAAAGCCTGGCCGGCTCCGGATGGTGCAGGGAGCCGCACACCGGGCATTTCTCCCCTTCTACCAGCTTTGCCGCTAAAATGCCGGCTCTGCTATCCTCAAGCATGTGCTCAGCCTCTTGTCTCTTGCCGCTCACCTCTTCATATCTGCCCCGTGCATCTAAAAATGCTTTCTGTTTTCTGAAAAGCAGCTTTTCCCTTTTTTCTCTTTCCGGAAGCTGCTCCCCCAGGATCCCATCCAAATCAGACAGAAGCTCCGCCAGCCTTTCACCCTCGTTTTTTGCCTCTATCCGTTCCGCCGGACTGCCTTTTAATTCCCTGACCGTCTTACTGAGGGCTTCCATCCGCTCCTTCAAAGACCCCTCACATTCTCTTAAGTTGGCCTCATCTGTGCTGATAGCCTTATCCCTTTCCTCCAGCTCTCTCAGCTTTGCTTCCAGCGTCTCCTTCTGCCGATAGTTCTGTTCCTCCTCATCGATCCTGCTTATCCGCTGCTTTAGTTCGTCAACCTCCGGCTCCAGCTGTTTGGCGCCCTCAAGTACCTCCTGCGCCTGCTTTGCAGCTGCCCCCGCCAGCTCCAAATTGGATTCTGTTGTTTGCATCTGCCTTTGGGTCAAGGATGCCTCCTCACACTTTTTCATCCACGCATCATAGGATGGCTTTACATTGCGCGTGGCTTTCTTTTGTCTGTCCAAAAGCAGGCTTTGTTCCTCCATTTCCGTCCTTCTTTTTTCCAGCTCCTCTTTTTCCTTTTCCAGCTTATTCCTTTTCTCGATAAAGCTGTTATTGGTCTGCGCCAGCGCAAGCATTTCATTGTTCTGCTTTAGCGCTGCCCCCGCCTTTTTCAACTCCTCCTTCCTGTCCTTTAAGCTGTTTTGGTCTGATAAAATCAGGCGCTTCATGATGTCTAAGATCTCATCTGCATTCCATAGGCTTTTGGAGTCTTTGGCTCTGGCCTTAAGCTCCTCCAGCTCGTCAAACAGCCCATCCTCCTGATCTGCCGACACATCCCCAAAATGCTGAATTATACTCTCTTCGGCCCTGGCCTTGATCCTGTAGCTTGCATCCATCCGATCCTTCAGCCGGTATTCTATATTTTTGTATCCGCTTGTCAAAAAGATCGTGCGCAATATCTCTGTTCTCTGATCCGTTTTGGCATTCAGCAAATCCCAGAATTCCCCCTGGGCAATCATCACAATCTGCTTAAATTGCTTCTCATCGATGTGCAATAGCTCCTTGACGGCATGATTAACCTGAGTCAGGCCCTCTATGGGCGCCTGCCCCGCCTCATAGAGAACCGCCTTTTCCTTCTCTATTATCACACCAGAACCGCGCTGCTTCTGCCTTTCATAGGACGGCTGTCTATAGACATGGAATTCACGTCCCTGATGTGAAAAATAAAAATCCACATAGCTCTGGGACGAATCCTTGGCATATTCGCTTCTCAAATTTTTCGTATCCCGGTATGTTCCGCTGGTGGTTCCATATAGCGCAAAGCATATGGCGTCAAATATCGTAGTTTTCCCAGCCCCGGTGTCCCCGGATATCAAAAACAGCCCCTTTTCTTCAAAGTCGTCAAACTTTATTTCCGGAAGCTTTCCCCCATAGGGGCCAAATGCGCTAATGACCAGCTTTATCGGCTTCATTTATCACACCTGCCTCTCTTGCCACTGTCCTCATTACATCCATTTCTTCCTCTGGAATCTCATGGCCGTATATCAGCCTGTAAAAATCTCCGATTAACTCCGGAAAGGATTTGTTTTCGGCAATTCTGCTGATATCCACCTGCTCAATCTCTCTTGTATGTGAATTGTCATAGTCAATTCGGACTGTATTCGGATATACCTGTTGGAATACGCCCATCGCATCATTGATCATATCCTCATCCGTCAATGTTGCATAAATAAAATCCTCCGGCGCTTTCACATTCCCTGGAGCCAGCAGCTCCTTCATCATCCCCTTGATGTGTCTTAAGTCCCTCATTGGCTTTAGGGGAACAAGCTCGATCTTAAGCTTTTCCTCTGCTGATACCGTAATAAGCGCAAGGGATTTTTCATTATTTGCTTCCCGGAGGGAATATTTCAGGGGAGAGCCTGCATACCGAATCTCATCTCTTCCGACCCTCTGGGGGGAATGAATATGGCCTAAGGCCACATAGTCAAAATCCCCAAAGCAGTCATATCCAATTCTTTCAACCGTCCCCACGCTCTGTGTCCCAATGCTCTCAGAGCCTGCAAGCGCAGGATCCTCTCCCTTCCCTGCAACAAATTGATGCGCCACCAGAATGTTCGTATTCCTTTTATCTATGGGCGTATTTCTGATAATGGTCCGGACCGCATCCTCGTAGTTCTCAATCGGCTCGTTTGGAAAATAGTGTCTTACCTGGGAAGCCTTCACAAACGGAAGCATGTAGATATCAATCCTCGAATCCCCATTGGCAAGGCTCTGCTTATGGAGGGTTCCGTCAAAAACAGCTGATATGAATATCTCATTTACTGCGAACAGAGCGCTTCCGTAATTCAAGCGATCATCCGAATCATGGTTCCCGCTTACCATAAATACCTTTCTTTTCTTTTGGGCCAGCTTCATCAGAAAATAATCCAATAGCTTCATAGCCGCCTCGCTGGGAATGGATTTGTCATACACATCCCCGGCAATCAGCACGCCGTCTACGGATTCTGTATCCGCAATGCAAAGAATCTGATCCAGGATATACCTCTGATCCTGAATCAGATCAAAATTACTCAGTGCTTTTCCCAGGTGCAAATCACCTATATGCAGAAATTTCATGCCCGGTTTAGCGCTATATTTATCCAAAATGCTTCCTCCTCTGTTCTTTTCTCTCCATCCCGCCGCCGGATGACTGATCAGAGCCTGGATCAGACTGCCCAGAAGTTATCCGCCGTGAATTGTAACCGTATAACAACATATTCTTTCAAGTCACATGCAGCAGAAAAATAGAAAAAATTGCAGCTTCCGGCCAGCTCTCCGAAAACCGCAATCTTCTATCCAATCAATTCCCCTACTCCTCCTGCAGCACCGCCAGGGAAGGAACCTCCTCCCCATAGCTCTCTGCCGTCAGCTGGGAAACCTCTGTACCGTGGCACTCCCCATACTGGTACATCTGATCCAGGTACTCAATGGCTGCCCGAATCTTTGTCCGCAGCAGATATCCGCCGGACTGGGTAATCTTCTCAAGCTCCGCCACCGTCACCCGGGGCTGCCACTGGTAAGCCCTGCTGTGGAAATCCGCAAGCTTCTCCAGCACCTCCTGAAATTCTGTCCTGGTGAGGGGATGCAGCTGGGGCGCCCGTTTCAGCAGCTCTATCACCGCAGCCATGGGCTCCGGATCCTCCGGAAACAGCTCTGCCAGGTTCTCCTGGTCATGCTTCCCTTCGATCACATCCTCAATATAGGACGCGCTCAGGGCAAATATGGCAAATGTAGATTCCGCCCCCAGACCTGGAAGCAGGAAACGGGCCATATTGCGGTAGGCATTCAGCCGGGCCTTCTTGCCCAGCCGGCCGATCAGCTCCGCTTCGTCCACCAGAATCACCCAGCCCTGGTAGCCCATCTGCTTGAAGAGATGCCCCATAAAGGAAAAATAATCCTGGCAATGCTTTGTCTTGGTGAAATTCACATTGTATTTCACCGGCGTGTTGAAAATTCGCCGATAAATCTTTTTCAGGGGCGCATTGGCGATAAAATCCCCCTCCAAATCAGCCTGCAGCAGGAACTTCTCCTCTGCATCCTCAGTATTCAGATAAGACCGGAGCAGATAATAGAGCTTGTCCGTCTCCAGCTCCTTGGCGGAAAATGCAATCATCTCCGAGGCCAGCGGGCTGCCCATGGTCATGTTCTCCAGAAGATGCAGAAATCCCGGCTGCTGATGCTGGGGAAGGTAGGTGTTGCCGATGACCTTCTGGTAGATCAGATACAGCTTATCCATAGGAGTCTCCTTGCTCAGGGACAGATAGGACACCACCATATTTGCGGCGTGGGCCCTGGTAAATACCGTATTCAGCAGATGGGTCTTGCCCTCTCCGTATTTTCCGGAAATCACCATGCCGCCGGGCTTTCCGGTCCTTCCCACGCTCTCCATCCGTTCGGTGATCTCCCGCATGATCCTGGGCCTGGCATCGGAAAAATAGGCTCCCACTGCCCGGGAGGGAACGCCGGAACGCAGCGCTTCTATGATATGCCTGGCCTCCATATCAAACTCCGGCACAGGCTCCTTATTGCTCCAATCCATCGTCCGCACCTCCTGTCATTGTGTTGTAGATCAGCTGTGGAATCCCGATATTTCCAAGCCCTGCCTGCTTCATCAGCGCCTCTGCCTGTTCCAGGCTCAATGTCTGAACGCTCCGGCTGCTTAAGGCTCTTGAGAAGCTCTCGGAAATCTCTGCCAGAACCTTGGGCGTATACTCCTGGGCTGCCATGGCGTCCAGATCCACAATATCGGCAAAACGGTTGAACCGTTCCCCATGGATCTCCGTCTGGATCCGCATCCACAGGGCCTGGTAGGACTTCAGTCCGCAGTTTTCATCATCCATCAGGGCCCGGTCAAAGGCAAAGACAAACATGAGATGGCGGAGACTGTCAATGTCGTCGATGAGCTGACGAATACTCTCATAGGTATCCTCCCGTTTCATCTTCGTATAATGCAGCGGCTCCAGGCTGGAACGGCTGGTGAGGATATCCAGGTCGTCCACCGTGACAAACAACCCCGCATACCCGCCAATGTGGACCACCTCTGCCAGGGAGCGGAGCATATGCCTGGCATTGTATCGGGTGATCCGGCTGGGGGAGAGCCCTAAGGCCCGCAGCTGCACAAGCTTCGCGCTGCGGTCGCCCCCCAGCCACCCTAAAAGCAGCGCCTTGTTCTGCTCCTCCAGCATCGGATAGCCCAGAAGGCTCCCGGTGAGCATACTGCAGGCCAAGGCAAAATTATTATCCAGCAAAGGATTGTCCAAAAAAATCTCCTTCAGCTGGGTGCGGATCTCCCGGCGCGTCAGGGCATCAAAGGCATTTTCCCTGGACAGAAAGTCCACAAAAGTCAGCTTCTTAGGAATCTCCCGATAATCATATCCCATCCCGGCAATCACTTTATAGCTGCAGCCTTGCAGGCATTCCATCAGATCGCACTGACGAAGAATCTCAAAATAAATATCCTTAAAATCATTGAGCCAGATCTCCCTGGCGGAAAAATCCGCCGTGCGGTATCCGCACTGCCTGGCAATGGCCGAAACCTGATTCAGGAAGAAGGACTTCCCGCTCCCGGGGCGGCCGGTAACAAACTTGATCTTGCTGCCACCGCAGCGGATGTATTCTTCTATGTATTTTTCCTGCCAGAAATCCGTCAGAAACCGGATTCCCGCAGCTGCAGGCACCTGTTCTTTTTCCATCGCTTCTCCAATCATTCAGCCCCAGGGGCTGTCAGTCTTCTACACGGCTTCCATCGGTTTTGGCTTCCTGTCAGTCTTCCTCCCCGTTGAAAAAACGGATGGTTGCCAAAAACTGCTCCTTCCCCTCAGCATCCAGAATCCGCAGCGCCTTCTTCCCATCCCGGCTGGGGCCAAACTGGAAACGGCGCCCATTTTTGGCTGTCTCCAGGCCGGAGGTGTATAGCCGGGCCAGATCAAAAGCAAAATTCTGCTGGTCATACTCCCTGCGGAACCGGCTCATGGGGGCTAAAAACTTGTACAGGCTGGTTAGATATATATCCGCATCCGGCACCTTCTTCTGCCTCATCACCGCCAGGTCATAGGCATCCGCCAGTTCATTGACAAAGCTCTGGGCATTGAAGGGGGCCTTCATCAGCCGTTCCTGCCCGGCCTTCACCGTCTGGATAAAGCTCTTGGGGCGCATGCACTGTACCTTCCTGCGGTCAAGGTATATATCCTGGTTCTCCGTATCAAACCGCACTCGGTACGGGAACATCTCATATACCGGATATTCTCCCCGGACATCCACAGACAGCTCCCGGCAATACTCCAGCATCTGTCCCGCAAAGGCGCCGCTCTCAAAATAAGCCTGAGTGTCAAAGCCCTCCACACAGGCTGCCAGCTCCTGAAGCGCTGCCGCCTGCTGCTGATTCGCCTCAATCATGGCCCCAAGATCCCTGGCCAGGCCCCTCAGGTCACCGCCCTCCGTCTCCTTGGCAATACTCTTGCCAAGCTTTTGCATCTGAGCCAGCTTATCCTTCAGCTGCTTCTCCAGCTCCTGAAGCTGGCCGTATAATACCTCATAATCCATAATACAATTCCTTTCCTCCCGGCTCCTGCCGGAATATAGCCCCTGTCTTCTTCATCATGTTCTCCGGGAATGTTCCTTCGCCAAGCAGCCTGGAACAGCTTAAGTGCATCTTGTAAGAGCATGACTCCGGAAATACAGGAAAATTTCTAATTCTGCAGAATATCTCTTGCACTCGTAAAGGCTGTATGCTATATTCAGGTGGCAAACGCTTCGTCATACTGGAGCATGCCTGCATATTCGTCCCTGGCAGCATCTGGTAAAATTCTACCATAAATCATTTCGGATAGCAACAGGAATCGACAATATGCGGGGGCTCATACACACCTGAAAAACATGGAAAAGAGGCTTCCAATGACACCAGAATTATATCCCTGGCAGCAAGAATGCTTAACACTGTGGGAACAAAATGAATACCGCGGCATCGTCAATGCAGTCACCGGAGCCGGCAAGACACGGCTGGCCCTGGCCGGGATCCTTCGGCTGGCACAGATTACAGACCGTCTCCGGGTGAAGGTTGTTGTGCCCAAAAAATCACTGCTGCCCCAATGGAAGCAGGCCCTGGCGGCCCTGAAGACCTCCTGCCGCTCCGGCAAAGCCGGGCAGCCCGGAATCGGTATCTGCGGCGGAGGACGCACCTCCCCTTCGGAGGCAGATTACATGCTCTATGTGATCAATTCCGCCAGATACCGGCTGGCGCGCCAGATCCTTTGGGAGCTTCGGGAGGGCTATACGGTCCTTTTGATTGCAGACGAATGCCACAATTATACCAGCGGTGAAAATCAGAAAATTTTTGAATTTCTTCCATATTATTGGGAGCCGGAAAAGGGAAAAAAGCTCCCGGGCCGCTACTGCTCCCTGGGACTTTCTGCCACTGCCAGGGGCCCTGGCTATGAGCAGGTTCTGGTTCCCGCCCTGGGAAAGGAAATCTACCATTACGGCCTGGAGCGTGCGCTGAAGCGGGGCACCATCTGTCAGTTTGCCATCTGGCAGATCGCCGTCTCCTTTCAGCCCGATGAGCTTGAAGAATACCAGGCGCTCTCCGATCAGCTGCTCCATACCCGCGCCGAGATTCTGCATCTTCTCCCAGGCCTTCGGTCCTGTGAGGGCAGCTCCTTTTTTATCCAGCTGACTGAACTGGCCAAAAACGGTTCCGGAAAAATACAGCGTCTGGCCAGAGCCTATCTCCACCTGTCCTACAGACGGAAGCGGCAGGTATCCATGGCCGGCGCGCGCACTGCCTGCGTCAGCCGGCTGCTGAAGTCTCTGGATCCCGGCAAGCAGGTTCTGGTCTTCGGGGAGAGCATTCCCCAGATCGAGAGTTTATTTCATATCCTCAGCCAGAGCTACCCTTCCAGGGTGGGCCGCTACCACTCGAAAATGGGCGCCCAGGCCAACCAAAATGCCCTGGAGCGCTTCCGGGAGGGCAGCCTGCGAATCCTTCTGACATGCCGGGCCCTGGACGAGGGCCTCAACGTACCGGAAGCTGCCGTGGGCATCATTTTATCCGGCACCTCCCTGGAGCGGCAGCGCCTTCAGCGGCTGGGCCGGCTCCTGCGCAAATCTGACGGCAAACGGCTGGCCTGTTTGTACTATCTGTTTGTGTCGGATTCCAGGGAGGAGCGTGCCTATTTTCCCAAGGGGCTGGAAGCCTTCCAGGTACATAACTTAAGCTTTGAGGAAGCTGACAGCCGTTTTTATTTTCCTGCCTATGAAAAAGCCGCGGAAGCATTTCTGGAACAGGTCAAGGCCCAAAGCCTCCCGGAGGATATTTATCTGGAAGCTTTGAAATGTTTAGAACGAGGATACCTTCGGGAAGACTGGCTGCTCCCGGAGGAGGAATGCCGGGCCAATGCCGCAGCCGCCCTGGAGGGAAGAGAGCGAAATTACTGGATCTGCATGGAGCAGATGGCAAAATATCGTCACTCCACCCCCAGCCTTTTCAGCTCCTCCCGTGCCTGCCCGTAGCTTTCAAACACAATCCCCCGTATCCCAAGGGCCCTGGCTGCCTCCACATTGGCCCTGGTATCGTCCAGGAACACGCACTCCTCCGGCTTCAGGGAAAACCGCTCCAGCAGCGTCTCAAAGATGGCCGGCTCCGGCTTCACCTGCTGCACCTGCCAGGAGAAAATACTGCCGTCCATCAGCTCCTCAAAGGACAGCTCCTCCCTGGTCTGCCCATAGGTGTAGCGTGCATAGTTGGACAGAATATAACAGCTATAGCCCTTTTTCTTCAGGCTTCTGATCCAATCATGGCTGTAATCATAGCAGCGGATCATCTCCCGGTTATGCTGCCACATCAACCGGATATCCCCCTCAATCTCCGGGTCATTTTGGATAAATCCCTCCAAAATCTCCGGATCAGAAAGACTGCTGCGGTCAAGCTCATTCCACATGGGACTGCCCAGGGTAGCCCGGCGCAAACGGTCCAGCCGCTCCCCTGTAATCCCGTGATCCTCCATGGTTTCCCTCCATCTGAAGTCCACCAAAACCCTGCCCACATCAAAAATTATATTCCGTATCATTCTTACCTCCTTATTCTCAGTACATCATTGCATTCATAATTCAGGCACCTACTGCTTCAAAATTAATACAACGATGTTTTGCTGTCTCTGACGGCACAGTACAAAAGGCTGCCCCACAGCCTGGGACAGCCCAAATCCTCTCAGCGATAAATAATGTCCTCTCTCCCGGGCCCATTGGAAACCATTGTAATAGGAAAGCCCAGCCGCTCCTCCACAAATTCAATGTACCTGCGGCAGTTTTCCGGCAGCTCCTGATAATTGCGGATCCCCCGGATATCGCATTTCCAGCCCGGCAGCGTCTCCAGCACGGGCTTTGCCTTCTCCAGCTTCGCCGTGGTGGGGAATTCCGTGGTGATCTCTCCGTCAATTTCATAGCCCACGCATACCGGAATCTCATCCAGATATCCCAGCACATCCAGCACCGTAAAGGCCACGTCCGTGGTGCCCTGGATCCGGCAGCCGTATCTGCTGGCCACGCAGTCGAACCAGCCCACTCTCCTGGGGCGTCCGGTGGTGGCGCCATACTCCCCGCCATCGCCGCCTCTGCGCCGCAGCTCCTCTGCCTCATCGCCGAACAGCTCACTGACAAAGGCCCCTGCGCCCACTGCTGAGGAATACGCCTTGCAGACCGTGATGACCTTCCGGATCTCGTAAGGCGGGATCCCGGCCCCAATGGCCCCGTAGGCGGCCAGCGTGGAGGAGGAGGTCACCATGGGATAGATTCCATGATCCGGGTCCTTCAGGGAGCCCAGCTGCCCCTCCAGCAAAATATTCTTCCCCGCCTTAATGGCCTCATAGAGATATGCCGAGGTATCGCACACATAGGGCACTACCATATCCCGGTATGCATGAAGCTCCTCCAACAGCTCCTCCGGCTGAATGGGCGGCTTGTGGTACAAATGCTTGAGCAGAACATTTTTCTGGTCACAGATCCTGACGACCTTCTCTGCCAGCAGCTCCTCGTCAAACAGCTCGCTGACCTGAAAGCCGACCTTTGCGTATTTATCGGAATAGAAGGGCGCAATCCCGGACTTGGTAGAGCCAAAGGACTTCCCTGCCAGGCGCTCCTCCTCGTATTCGTCGAACCTGATATGGTAGGACATCACCATCTGGGCCCGGTCTGATACAAGTATCTTCGGCTTGGGCACCCCACGCTCCACAATCGACTGAATCTCCCGAAACAGCACCGGGATGTTTAATGCCACCCCATTGCCGATAATGCTGGTGGTATGGCCGTAAAATACGCCGGAGGGCAGTGTGTGTAATGCGAACTTCCCATAATCGTTTACAATGGTATGCCCTGCATTGGCTCCACCCTGGAACCGCACGATAATATCGGCTTCCTTGGCCAGCATGTCTGTGATCTTGCCTTTTCCTTCGTCTCCCCAGTTTGCTCCAACAACTGCTTTTACCATATTCATGTCTCCTTCTTTCCGCGCTCCTGTCCCGGAACCATAGTACGGCGCTTCCGGAATCACTCTTTGTTCACAGGTCCAAATTTGCCTGCCTTCCTATTATACACAAAACCTTTTCGGAAGTAAAGTATTAGCGTATCATAATTCCAGGGGTTTATGAAGGCTGAAATAGCTCATTCGAGCCTCTGCAATCACCCGTCCTGTCTCATCTGACACTGTCACATCATAAACCAGGATATTTTTCCCGGCCTTCAGCTCCCTGGTGGCAGCAATCAGCTTTTTGGTCCCCTGCATAGCTGCATTCAGGTAATTGATGCTTCCCTCCACGGTCGTCACGCAGCTGCCCCGGCTGGTGGCAGCCACACCTCCGGCCGTATCTGCGATCGCAAAGATCACGCCTCCATGGGTGGAGCCAATGGGGTTATGGGAGCGCGCGTCGAGCTCCATCTCCACCTGTGCATACCCTTCCGCCACCGCTGTGACAACCATGCCCATTTCTTTTGTAAAACCCGGAATGCCATTCCGGTAATCAATCAGCTTTTGATATTCCATCTCTATTCTCCTCTTCTATGCCCCTCTTTTATTCTCCCCTCTTTTATTCTCCTCTCGTTTCAGCCCCCGGTATACCACTGCATACATGGTAAGGAAGCAGGCCAGCCCGCCGATGGCATTGGAAACAGGCTCTGCCAGAAATACTCCGTCCACCCCAAATCCCAGGCGGGGGAGCAGCAGGGTCAGGGGCGCCACAATCACAGCCTTCCGCAGCAGCGAGAAAAATACTGCATGCCTGGAATAGCCCAGAGCCGTAAAGGCTGACTGGCCGGCAAACTGAAAGGACATACAGAAAAATCCAAAAAAATACAGCCGCAGCGCGCCAATCCCCTGGCGGATCATCTCCCCGTCATTGGTAAACATTGCCATAAAAAACCCGGGGCTTACGAATACCACCAGCCA
Organism: uncultured Lachnospiraceae bacterium; assembly: GCA_910588285.1. GTDB lineage: Bacteria > Bacillota > Clostridia > Lachnospirales > Lachnospiraceae > 14-2. Next base: position 32,522 of record CAJUQB010000037.1, on the reverse strand, counting down.
GGCCAGCGTGGTATATGCAATCCCCATAAGGGCCGTAAACCGAATTCCCTGCCGCACTCTCCCATACTGTCTGGCCCCGTAATTATAGCCCAGAACCGGCTGGGAGCCGCTGGTAAGCCCGCCCACCGGAAGGGACAATATCTCCCGCACCGAATTGATCACGGTCATAATTCCCACATACAGATCGCCGCCATATTCCTTCAGGGTGGCATTGCACACCACCTGCACCAGGCAGTTGGTGGCCTGCATGATAAAGCCGGAAACCCCAAGGCTTATAATCTCCCTGGTCAGCTTCCACTCGATCCGCAGGAATTTCCCTTTGATCCGCAGGATGGCCCGCTTTCCAATCAAAAACCAAACCGCCCAGGCCGCGGACACCACCTGGCTCAATACCGTGGCAAGGGCAGCCCCCGCCACCCCCATGTGCAGTACAAAAATAAACACAGGATCCAGGATCAGATTCAGCGCTGCGCCAATCAGCGTGGTACACATCCCCATCCTGGGGAAGCCCTGGGCGCTGATAAAGCCGTTGAGGCCTGTGGCCACCATGGTAAAGGGCGTTCCCAGCAGGTATATGCGAAGATATGTATCCGCATATCCATAGGAAGCGTCACTGGCCCCAAACAGGTACAGGATGGGCCGCCGCAGCAGGTAGCAGAATACCAGCAGCACCAGGGAGGTCACTGCCAGCAGCCCGCATACATTGCCCAGGATCCGCTCTGCCCGCTCCTCATCCTGCCTCCCTCTTGCAATGGAAAACAGCGGCGTCCCGCCGGTGGAATACAGACAGGTAAAGGCCGCGATCAGGGTTGTCAGGGGAAATGCCAGCCCCACCCCGGTCAGGGCCAGGGTGTCCTCCCCCGGCAGGTGGCCGATATACACCCGATCCACCACATTATATAGAAGCTGCACCAGCTGGGCCAGGATCAGGGGGATAGACTGGGCTACAATACACCGCCATACCGGCCCCTTTGAAAAATCAGTATTTGCCATATTCTCATCTCCAATTTCACATCCTTTTTATGGTAGCATGAAAAAATAAAAATAGCAATTGTATTTCTGCTCCGAATCATGTATACTAATCAGCGCAGCCAAAATACATACCGAAGCCAGGAGTATTTTTTATGGAATATACATCTTTTTTATTTATATTGGAAATAATTGGAACCATCGCCTTTGCCTCTTCCGGCGCACTGATGGCGATCCGCAAAAATATGGACATTTTCGGCGTCATGGTCCTTGGCATTACCACCGCAGTGGGCGGCGGCTGCATCCGGGATCTGATCCTTGGGATCCATCCCCCCAAAATGTTCCAGAATATCTCTTATGCCGGGGCTGCTGTCCTCACCTCCTGCTTTTTGTTCCTTCTAATCTATGTGAAAAAGGAACTTCTGGAGAGCCGCTTTCTGGCCTCCTACGAGCAGGCCATGAATACCCTGGATGCCATCGGGCTCGGGATTTTTACCGTCACCGGCATCCGCACTGCCTGCGAGGTCCTTCCGGAGGGTGGCACCTTCCTGATGCTGTTCGTGGGAGCTGTCACCGGCATCGGCGGCGGCATGCTGCGGGACATTATGGCCGGTATGACGCCCTTTGTGTTCGTCAAGCATGTATATGCCTGTGCCTCCCTGGCGGGAGCCATCCTGTATATCCTGCTGTACAAACGCCTCCCGGAGATTCCGGCCATTCTCTTTAGCGTGGCCTTAGTGATCACCATCCGGCTGCTGGCCGCCCATTTCCGCTGGAACCTGCCGCGGATCCATCTGGACAGCTGAGGCACGCTCTAACATTTGAAAGGAGATTGATTATGACAAAAGATATGACCGCAGGTTCTCCCTTAAAGCTGATCCTGCTTTTTTCCATACCGGTATTGATCGGCAATATATTCCAGCAGTTTTACAATATGGTGGACACCCTGATTGTGGGCCGTTTCCTGGGGGAGGATGCCCTGGCTGCCGTTGGGGCTACCGGCTCCATCTGTTTTATGATGCTGGGCTTTGCCATTGGAATTGCCCAGGGCTTTGGCATCAAGCTGTCCCACGCCTTCGGCGCCCGCAATGAGGAGGAGCTTCGAAGCCGTGTAGCCGCCTCTCTCTCCCTGGGGCTTGGAGTCTCCCTTGTGCTGACCCTCCTCACCATGTTAAGCGCCCGGGCGCTCCTTACCTTTATGAACACCCCGGAAAACATTTTTGAGATGTCCTATGACTACATCATTGTGATATACGGAGGACTTGGCGCCACCATGTTTTTTAATATTGCCTCCGCCATCCTGCGGGGTGTGGGGGACAGCAAGACGCCCCTGTATTTTCTGGTACTGGCCTCTCTGCTGAATATCCTATTGGATATTTTCCTGATTGTACAGGTGGGAATGGGCACAGAGGGCGCTGCCTGGGCCACTGTGATCTCCCAGGCCTTTTCTGCTGTTTTATGCTTTGTATATATGTTCCGGAAATTTGAAATCCTGAAATTAAAGAAAAAAGACTTTCATCTGGATCTTGGCATTTGCAAAAGCATGTTCGGTGTTGGGATCCCCATGGCCCTCAACTATACCATCACGGCGGTGGGCGTCATGATCCTCCAGAGCGCCATCAATGTATTCGGCTCCACGGTTGTAGCCTCCTACACGGCTGCCGCCAAGGTGGAGCAGCTGGCTACCCAGCCCATGGTCACTCTGGGCACCACCATGTCCACCTACAACGGACAGAACCTGGGAGCCGGCAATTATGACAGAATCTATGACGGGATGAAAAAGGCCTTCCTTCTGGCGCTGGTTCTTGCAGGCTTCAGCGCGCTGGTCTGCTGCCTGGGCGGGATGCCCCTGGTCTCCATGTTCCTCAGCGAGCCAACGGCCGAGGTGCTGAGCTACGCCCGGCAGTACCTGCTGACCATCTCCTGCTTCTTTGTCCCCCTGGTGCTTATCTACCTGTACCGAAATGCACTCCAGGGCCTGGACCAGGGCTTCTGGCCCATGATGAGCGGCCTGTTTGAGATGATCTGCCGTATCGCCGTGGTGTGGATCTTCCTAAAGCCTGCCGGCTACTGGGCGGTATGCTTTGCCAGCCCAACGGCCTGGGTTGGGGCCGGGCTGCCCCTTTTAGGGGTGTATCTGCACTGGAAGAAGCGGATGAAGCGGCTGCATTAGAGGATCATTTTTTCAATTACACAGGTATGCTTCCGTTTTTCTGTTTTTGCATTCCTGTCATAGGGAATACCCACCAGCAGAATCTCCCCTCCATACCCAGACAATGCCTGCGGATAGTTGCGCTCTTTGATCTGAGTAATTGCCCCTCCTGCAGATTGATTCCATTTTAATTCAATTACCAGCAAAGGCAGGGGGGACTGCTTTTTGGGAAAATACACAATATCTGCAAAACCATTGCCAGATGGCAGCTCCTCAAACTTTATATAGTGATCTCTGTAACTGAAATAAGCCAATTTGATGACACTGCGCAATGCCTGCTCATCATTATAATAAAGAATCGCAGTCTCTTCCTGATGAATCTTCTCAATCCGGGCTGCTACTGCCTCCGCATTCCCCTGAACGGTATCGAGAATCAGCTGATCACTCTCCCTGACGCGCTGGATTGTCTCATCCCGCCTGTCTTCACGCAGAGACTTTGCGAATTCCATTCGTATCTCTTCGTTCGGAATATGAACCTTCTTTGTTTCCTTTGCATAAACAAGATACCCCAGGTGAATCAATAATGTCAGAACATCGTCCCGCCCCCGAAATGTAACAAGATCATTTGCAAAACCATTGGTATCCACCAAGACCTCAATGCCTCCAAGCAGTTCAGCAATCGTTTTTGACAACCCCTCAAAATCCAGGCTGATATATTCCATCAGGCTTTTGGAGGCAGAGGTTTCCGTCCAATAGGAATGAAATTCCTTGCTGCGCAGCGCCTTTATCACTGAATTTGGATTATAGATAGAACCTGCCTTCCCAATGGAATACCCATCATACCACTGCTTCATCAGAGGAAAATCTCCATTCTGCTCTGCACAAAGCCCCCGCACCTCCTCCTCTGTAAAGCCCATATACTCTGCAAATCCCATCGGGTGGATGACCGTATACTCCTGAAAATCTGAAATTGCTGACTGGGATCCATCCTTTTTGATCGGCAGGATGCCAGTCATATAAACAGCTGCAAAAATCTTTGCTGTTACGCCGCTGTTTTTGAACAGGGAGCGGAGGAATTCCAAATACTTCCGCTGTATCTGATGGTCCTCCCCGGCTTCCCGAATTGGCGCATCCCATTCATCAATAATCATAACAAACTTTGTTCCAGCAAGTGCAGCGGCATCTGCCAGGGTATCATAAAATGCTTCTGCTGTCTCCAGCTTTGGATAAGCTCTTACCAGATCCTTTGTAATATTGCGAACTACAAAGGGTACCAGATCCTTCATGCTGTCTACCGCCCCAATTACTGCTGCCATATCCAGATAAATCACGTCATACTGATTCAAATGCTTGCGGTAAGAATCCGCATATTCCGGATCTGCCGCGATTTCAAGATCGTCAAATAGTGCGGACGAATCACAGCATCTGTCATAATATGCACACAGCATCTGTGCGGCAAAGGATTTTCCAAACCGGCGCGGACGACTGACACAGGTCAGGCGTCTTGGCGTCTCAATGGTCTCATTCACCAGACGGATCAGCCCGCTTTTATCAACATAGATATCGTTTCGGATTCCTGTAAATGCATAATTCCCCGGATTCAGATAAGTTCCCAATGAGCTTCCCTCCTTACAATGATATGTTTAGGATATCACATATTTACAATAAGTCATCCAATGAACATTATTGCGGACAAATTCTTTAAAATAGTCCATTTCGGCATCAGAATATCCATTTATATCTTCCCATGAATGATCTGGCAAATAACATGTTGCATTATGAAATCCATCCTTTATCCAACCATATTTCCGATAGCTTCCTCAACAGCAGCATTCAGGCTTTTCCCGTGTTCAATAGCATACACAGCAATATTCCGATGAAGCTCTGGGCTAATCCTAACATTAAATGTTCCCTTGTATGGCTGCTCAGGCTCCACATTCCTTTCCTTACAATCCACTAAGTATTCATCAATCACGTTCTGAAAATCCTGCTCTAAATCCTTAACAGAATCCCCCTCATATGACAACAAAGACTTTATCCCAACCACCTTTCCAAAAAGGCAGCTATCTTCTTTTGAATATTCTACTGTACCATTATAATTCTTATAGGACAACAAATTACTCATAGCAGGCCATCCTTTCTTAATTTTTCTATAACCTGATCTAACACATATCTCTTTAATATTCCGTTTGGATGTGGCTTATGGAAATTTATCATTTCATGACATTTCTCCTTAAAATATAATATACCACTCCGCAAGAAAATATGCAACTATTTCTAGTTGCTATTTGTGTATACTATCAAAGGCACTGTTACCGGACAGTGACAAGGAGACCCCCTATGGACCATTTGTTTTCCCGTATTACATCCCTGGAATACCTGCTCAGATACTGATTGTAGTTCTGGGCAATCAAAACCTCAATGCCTGCTCCTCAAAACCATTTTCCTTCAAAAAAACAGCCACGAAGGACAAATATGTCTGCCCTTCGTGGCCAAAATACAGCACATCCCGTCAATCCATACTATGGGTAGCCTTAACCCCCGTTTCAATGCCAGTGCAAACCCTTACACATGAAGCTTCTTCGCACAGGTAATAGCCAGCGCCCCAGGCCCGATATGACAGGACACGCTTAAGGACAGGGGATTCACAATGATCTCCCCCTTACAGGCCGGGAATATCTCCTCCAGCTCCCGCTTCAGCTCCAGCGCCGGTTCCACATCCTTGGTATAGGCAATGTCAATCCACATGGTCCTGCCCTCAGGATCCCCAAACCGCTTCTCCAGGTCGCTCTTGATGGCATCAATCATGATCCCCTTCCCCAGCTTGGAGGTCCGGGCCTTGGCAAAGGCGTCCAGCTTCTCTCCCTGGATCTGGAGCACCGGCTTTAAGCGCAGCAGGGTGCCCAGGGCTGCCGCTGCCGGTGTGATCCGTCCGCCCTTTTTCAGGTAATACAGCGTATCCAGCATAATGTAGATGCTGGATTCAAACCTTGTGGCCTCCAGATAGTCCCGAATCTCGGCCGCAGATCTTCCTGCATCCGCCATGGTCTTGGCATCCAGCACCGATCTGCGCTGGGTCACGGAGATCCGCTGGTTATTTACCACCTGTACCCTTCCCTCGTAATCCTGGGCCAGGGCTGCCGCTGTCTCACAGGAGCTTGAGAGTCCGCTGGACATGGGGATATGCACAATCTCATCATACTCCTTCAAAAGCTTATCCCAGAAGTCAATCACATCCCCCACTGCCGGCATGGAGGTGGAAATCTCCGCCTCCCCCTCCAGCTTCTGGTAAAACTGCTCCTGGGTCAGGTCAATATCCTCAAAATGCTGTTTCCCGTCTATAAAAAAAGGCATGGGCAGTACATATACCCCGTATTCCCTTCCCTGCTGCTGGGTAATCCCACTGTTGCTGTCTGTTACAACTGCCACTGACATGATGTTGTCCTCCTTATTTTCTCTTCCTTTTGGCAGACCTTTTCTTCTCCACCGAATAACCGAACTTCCCGATCCGCTCACCCAGGACAAAATATTCTCCGTGGGAATAGCTTACGAGGCCGGCGTTGTTCAGTTCAAATTTATTCTTCTCATTTAGATAGGAATCCTCTATGGTAACGCCAAGCACCTCTGCCAGAAACATGTCATGGCTGCCAAGGGGAATGCGCTCCTTCACCCGGCATTCGATGTTCACCGGGCTCTCTGCAATCCCCGGCGCCGCGATATGCTTCGCGGGCAGAGGTGTCAGCTTAAGCTTCTGAAACTTATCTACATCACGGCCGCTGGCAACGCCGCAGTAATCCGCCCCATAGGCCAGCTCCCGGGTCACCAGGTTGATCACGAACTCTCCGGTCTCACAGAGAATCCCATGGGAATACCGGCTTGGCCGCACGGAAATGGACACCATGGCCGGATCCGAGCAGACGGTCCCGGCCCAGGCCACTGTGATAATATTGGGCCGTTCCCCCGCCCGTGCGCAGCTGACCATCACGGCAGGCACGGGATACAGCATATTTCCTGCCCTCCAATGCTGCTTTGCCATCTTATTCCTCCTGCATGGATATCATGATCGCCGGAATGAACTGCTTCTTCCTGGATACCACGCCCCGCAGCTCCAGCCCCCCGGCGCCCTCTGCCTGGCGCACGTGGAAGGCCCCTTCTGCAATTCTTCTTGCATTCCCTCCCTGGTAAATCAGCCACGTGCTCTCCTCCAGGATATTGGTCAGCATCACATAAACCATGGAAAGCTTCCGCTCGCTGAGCACCCGCTCCAGATAGGGCGTCAGCTTCTCCTCCACATCCCGAAGCTCCTCCTGGCTCATGGCGCTGATCTGGCACACGCCAAATTCCATCTCTGCTGCAAAGAAGGTCTTAAAATCCTGATAGAAGATCTCCTCCGGGGACTTGCTCTTGAAATCGCTGCCTGCCTGGAACATATTCTTGGCATGCTCCTCAATCTGAATGCCTGCAATCTGCGCCAATGCCTCCGCAGCCTGCCGGTCCATGGGCGTGCAGGTGGGCGAACGGAACATCAGCGTATCGGAAATAATGGCAGAGCACAGAAGGCCTGCGATCTTCTCGGTAATCGCAATCCCCTTCTCCTGATACATCTGGTAAATAATGGTAGAGGTGCAGCCCAGGGGCTGATTCCGGAAAAATACCGGCGAAATAGTCTCCAGGCTTCCCAGCCTGTGGTGGTCAATAATCTCCAAAATCTCCGCTCCGCCGATTCCGTCCACTGCCTGGGACCTCTCATTGTGATCCACCAGAATCACCTGCTTTTTCTTCATATTCAGCAGGTTCCGGCGGGAAATCATGCCCACATATCTGCCGTCCGGATCCAGGATCGGGAAATCCCGGTGGCGCTCCTTGGACATCACCTCCTTGACCGCATCCACATACTCCTCTGTGCCAAAGGTCACCAGATGCTCCCTGCGCATAAAATACTTGATGGGAATGCTCTGGTTAATCAGACGCGCCACGGTAAAGGTATCATAAGGTGTTGAAATCACCACGCAGCCCCGCTCTGCTGCCATCTTGCGAATGGTCTTTGACACCGGGGAGCCGGAGCATACAATCAGGCAGCTGGCGTTCATTTCCAGGGCGCAGAGCTGCACCTCATAGCGGTTCCCAAGAATCACCAGGTCGTCGTCCGTGATATACTCCTCCATCATCTCCGGGCTGGCCGCAGCCACCACCACCTTGCCCTTCACAAAATACCCGTGCTCATTGCCCTCCAGAAGGGTGCCCTCCACCGTCTCCTTGATATTCTTATACTGGGTCCTGGCCCTGGCCAGAATCTCATTGTCGTACACATCCATGTAGGAGGTGGCAATATCTCCGGTAATAATCAGTCCCTCCAGCTGGCCCTGCTCCGTGGTTACCGGCAGCGTCACCACATTCTCTTCCTTCATCAGCTCCCAGGCCTTCTTCATGGAAATATGATTGCTGACCCCTCCGGTGGTGCGGATCTCAATATCCTTCACCTGGGCCCCCACATCCGCCACATAGCCAGGAGCCGGAACCTTGAAATAATCCAGTACGTATTTCGTCTCCTCATTCAGCTGGCCGGCACGCTTGCTCTCATAGCGCCCTTCCCCCAGCTTATTCTTCAAATCCGTATAGGCAATGGCAGCGCAGATGGAATCCGTATCCGGATTCTTGTGGCCAATCACCCAAATCTTCTTATCTCGTTCCAATTGATACTCTCCTCTTCTTGCCTCTCGTTGCTATTTGCTGCTCTTATTATTTCCTAAAATAAAAATCCAAATACACCCATCTCATACAGCCCCAGCAGCAGAATCAGCCCTACGTTCACTGCTCCCAGCACAATGGCTGCCCTAAGGGGCCCCTTGCTTTCGGAACCGGAAGTGCTTTTGCCATAAGCCTCCTCCAGCTCCTTCTTGGTCTCCTCCACCAGGGACTGTACATTCCGATAGCATTTTACGCTCTCTGTGTGTACCTTCTCTGTAATCTCCTCCTTCAGGCTATCCAGCTTTTCAAAAATGTCTTCGCCTTCCTCCTCCGGATCAATTGCCAGCTCCCCACGAATCTCCTCCAGACCGTCATTCAGCTCCTGGCGCAGGCCCTCCAGGCCTGCTCCCATCCCCTCCATGGCAGCATGGATCTTCTGCGCCTGCTCCGCAAGGTTGTCCATCCGCTGAAGCAGCTGATCTGCCTGCTGCTTCCATTGATTGCGCTCCTCAAAAACAGGCTGCCTGGCCACAACGACATGCTGTTCCGCCTCTACCTCCTTGCGCTGTGCCTCCATCTCCTTCTCCATGGCCTGCAGCTCCCTGGCCAATGCCTCCTGGCTGTCCATCATCTGCTGCAGCATTCTGGTCTTCTCCTTGTAGAGCTCCATCTGCTTCCTTATATGCTCATGCTTATAATTCGTATTCATCTCTTCCTCTCTCCTCCCAATGTTCCTTTTCCTCATTTGCAGTATCTTTTCCATCATTGTCTGCCTGGGCATATCTTTTCCTCCAGATACCGTTACTGGCTTCGCCTTCCTCTACGGCTCAGTCTTTCTCCATTTTAGCATCAAAGCAATGGTTTTTCAAGGAAAAAGAGGTATCAACTTCAATGAAAGCTCACATTCCATCTGTTGATACCTCTTTTTTATTTTATTACTGCCTGTCAAATTCGGCGGGGGTATATTCGTCCAATAGATCGCTGCTGTGCAGATGACAAGAAACGGTCACTGCCGGCACATCTGCTGCAAAGCAATTGCCTAAAAATAATCATTGAACGAATAATTGTAATTGGCGCTGTAGCCGCCGTTCTTATTGTAGGTATTGGCCTTAGACGCCTCCCGGGACGCCGCGTAATCCACCATGGAGGCCCTGGCAGATACCTGGTACGCATAGGAATTGGTTCCCTGGAACAGGGATTTCACCTGGTTCATATCTGCCTTCTTGAACGCTTCCTCTGAAATGGAAAGCCTGCTGTCCTTGTTGATGGTGATTCCCATCTTGGAGAGCAGCTTGGAATTGCTCATGGTGGTGGTCATCAGGTTCTTCACTGCCTTCTCAATGGTATCTGAGGTCGTATCGTCCGCCTCGTCAATCAGGCTGTTGTAGCTCTCCACGAACTTGTTGACTGCCTTGTAAATAGCATCCGTATCGTAATCCTGATACTTATTGCCCTCCTCATCCGTCTTCTCCACCAGCTTGAATACGGACTTGCTGCCAGTGGTGGTCAGCGCATCTGCCGCTTCCTTCAATGCATCCGCATTGCTCTGGATCCGGGTGAGCTTCTTGCTCTCTTCCTTCTCTGTCGCCTTCTGGGACTTGCTGTCCTTATCCACCAGGCTGCTGATCTTGTCGTTCCCGCCGTAATATGCCTTCATCAGCTTGTAATAGCTGCCGTTCTTAATCGCGGCATAATCTGTCAGGAAATTCGACATGGAATTATTGCCGGAAGTACCGCCAAAAATACCTCCGCCCCATAAATTTAAGCTTGACATCCCTATCACTCCTTTTCTTTGTCAAAAAAGACATCCTTGTCTATCCTATATATCGGTTCCATAAGCCTGTTTCTTTAGCGTTTTCCTGTTTTCATTATAAATTCTTCTCTCATCCATCCGAAGCGCCTGTGGAGCGTGTTTGAATTTTCGCTAGTACTGCGCCTCCGCCCGGTTACAGCGGTACAGCACCAGCACAAGGAGGGCTGCCAGGGCCGCCGCTGCCGCTGTGGTCCCCCAGTAGGCCCCCGGCCCTGCCTCCAGAAAGGACAGCGCGCCGCTCTCCACCCGGAACAGGGTCAGCAGGTTTGCCCCCAGGTGGGCACAGATGCAGCCCGACAGGCTGTGGGTCGTCTCCAGGAAATATGCCAGCAGCAGCCCCATCAGGAAGGCATAGAGGAACTGTACCAGATTCATATGAAGGCCGCCGAAAATCAAGGCTGACACTGCCATAGCCGCCGGGATCCCAATCCAGTCGGCCAGCCTGCCATACACAATCCCGCGGTAGAGAAGCTCCTCGGCAATGGGAATCAGAATCCCCACTCCAAGGACCTCAAAAAGGATCCCGCCGCCATAAAAATGGCTGGTCACCTGCCGATAGCCCTCCGACACCTGAATCAGCCCGGTGGCCGAAATGATCTGGTTCAGGGCAAGCCCTGCCAAAGCGCCGCCGCAAAAAGTCAAAACACAATTTAATATTTTCCTCTTTAGCTTGATTTCTGCCGCCCCATGATGCAGGCGCTGCTGAAATACCGTACACAGCAGCTGATCTCTCCGGTAGAAATGTAACAGCACCGGCAGGCACAATGCCGTGGCAATGGTCTGCAGCATGGTGTAAGACTGGCTGTAGGTTTCCTCCGTGATCTGCAGTGCAAAGAGAAACAGATACATCGCCACATTCGATATGACATAGTAAATAAAAATCGGATAAATTACATTCCAGATTTTAACCAGTGGATTGTCGTGATAGTTTTTCTCGCCCATAGTTCTTCCTCCTTCCACAGCTTGAATTGCCCGGATACCGCTGCTAAGGTAACAGCCTCTGTACCAGCTCCACGGCTCCCACCGCATCCTTGGAGTAGCCGTCCGCTCCGATTTCCCGGGCATACTCCTCTGTCACTGCCGCTCCGCCTACAATTACCCTGGCCCCTATCTTGGCCTCCCTGGCCGCTGCAATTACCTCCCGCATGTAGCTCATGGTGGTAGTCATCAGGGCCGAGAGGGCGATCACATCTGCCTGTTCTGCCGCAGCAGCCCCCAGAATCTCCTCCTTATCCACATCCTTTCCAAGATCTATGACCCGGAAGCCATAATTTCTCATCATCAGGGCCACCAGGTTCTTGCCGATATCATGGATGTCCCCTTTCACCGTGGCAATTACCACTGTCGGCCCCTGGCTCTCTCCCCGGCAGGCCAAAAGCCCCGGCTCCAGCACTTCCACTCCCGTCTCCATAGCCTTTGCGCTTAATATCAGCTGCGGCAGGAAATACCGCTGCCGGTTAAATAGCTCTCCCACCTCATTAATAGCAGGAATTAAAATATGATTTAATATATCTTCAGCAGCTGCTCCCTGCTTAAGGGCGTCTGTGATGTGGGCTTTTATCTGCTTTGTCCTCCCCTTCAGGACATCCTGATAAAGCTGCTCCCGCCAGGCCGGAAGCTCCTGGGCAGCCTCCGCATCCTGCCTGGACGGAAGCTCCTGGGCAGCCTCCGCATCCTGCCTGGACGCTGCACGGGCTGGCTCCCCCTGGGCCGTTTTTTGGCTTCCTGTCCGGACCGCCCGCTCCTCCTCTTCCTTCAGCCGCTGGCTGTTCTCCACATACCGGAGGGCAGCTCCCTCCCGGCCCAGCAGCAAGTCTGCCGCATAGACACTGCGGTTAAACAGCCCCTGGGAAGGGTTCGCAATCGCCATCGTCAGGCCGCATTTTACTGCCATGGCCAGGAATACACTGTTCACATAGGCCCGCTCCGGCAGGCCGAAGGAAATGTTGGACAGGCCGCAGATGGTGGCAAAGCCCTCCTGACGGCACCGTTTTATTGTGGCCAGGGTCTCCCGGGCAGCCATGGGCTCAGCCGCCACAGCGGCAACCAGGCCGTCCACCACAAGATCCTCCTTCTCAAAGCCCAGGGCACGAGCCTTCTCCCACACAGAACAGATGTTGTCCCACCGCTCCTTCTGATTCCCAGGCAGCCCCTCATCGGTCAGGGGAAGCAGGATAAACATGGCCCCGTACTTCTTCACCACAGGAAGGAGCTGAAGCTTCACCTGCTCACAGGAAACGGAATTCACCAGCGCCCGGCCGGGATACCGGCGCAGGGCAGCCTCCACCACCTGGGGGCTGCTGGAATCTATGCACAGAGGAAGCTCCACCAGGCTGGCCACCTCATCCACCACAGCCTCCATCATGGCCTTCTCGTCAATGCCGCCCATACCCACATTGATGTCCAGAAGGGCTGCCCCCTGGGCCGCCTGCTCCCGGGCCATCTCTCCCACCAGTGTCAGGTCTCCTGCCCGAAGCTGCTCCTGCAGCTTCTTTTTGCCGGTAGGATTGATCCGCTCGCCCACCATGAGGAAGGGACCCTCCAGTCCAATTTCGCACCTGCCCCGCTCGCTGGTGAGAATCCTTTTGGCCCTTCCCGGCTGCCGGACTGCCGGCCTCCCGCCGGATACCGCCTTGGCCAGCTCCGCAATATAGGAAGGATCCGTCCCGCAGCAGCCCCCGATGATGGATGCCCCTGCCTCCACCAGGGCCTTCATATGGGCCGCAAACTCCTCCTTTGGCATGTCAAATACCGTTCTTCCCTCCACCAGCCTGGGCAGGCCGGCATTTGGCTTGGCAATCAGGGGAATCCTGGCATACTCCCCAAGCTCCTGAAAAATCGAAAGCAGGGCATCCGGGCCTGCTGAACAATTGATGCCAAAGGCATCCGCCCCCAGGGCCTGCAGGGTCACCAGAGCTGTCACCGGATCGCTGCCATACAGGGTCCTTCCGTTCTCCTCCAGGGTGATGGTCACAAACACCGGAAGCTCTGTCGTCTCCTTCACTGCCAGCACTGCTGCCCGGCATTCCTGGACACTCATCATGGTCTCCACCACAAAAAGATCCGCGCCGGCAGCAGCAATTGCCTGCACCTGCTCCTTATAAATATCCACCAGCTCTTCAAAATCCATATCCCCCACCGGGGCCAGGGAGGCTCCGGTCATGGTAAGGTTCCCTGCCACATAGCAGTACTCCCCTGCGGCCTGTCGGGTCAGAGCTGTCAGCCGCCGGTTGATCTCTGGCAGCCTTCCCTCCAGGCCGTACTCCCGAAGCTTTACCCGATTGCCGGAAAAGGTGGGCGCATAGAGGATCCTGCTGCCTGCCTCCCGATACCCCTGCTGAAGCTCAAGCAATGCCTTCGGATGCTCCAGAATCCACAGCTCCGGACAGACGCCTGCCGGCATTCCCTTCCTTTGCAGGTTGGTCCCTGTAGCTCCATCCAGTAAAATTATATTTTCATTTAATATATGTTTTAAATCCTGCATGTCTCATTCATCCTCTTTATAATCCTGCAGATCATTTCCACCCGGTTAAAGGGCACCATAAAATAATAGCCATCCGCAATGTCCGAAAGAACCTCCATCATCTCCAGGGCCAGGGCAATGCCTGTCTCCTCCCCCTGGCTGCGGCTCATTTGGGGATGGTAGCGTTCCACCACCTCCTCCGGAACGCAGATGCCAAACACCTCATTTTTCATAAAGCTGGCATTGCGGTAGCTGACCAGAGGCATAATCCCGCATAGGATCTTCGCACCGGTCTGCTCCTTCACAGCGGCAATACGCATGGCATCCTCCCGGCTAAACACCGGCTGGGTCAGAAAATAATCCGCACCTGCCTCCAGTTTTTTTTGTACCCGGGCAATCTCCTTGTCCAGATTGGCCCGCCCCTGGTTCAGCGCCCCGCCATATACAATGGGATCATTCGGAAAATATTCCAGATTCATCCGGCGCAGATACTCCATCAGCTTCATGGAATTGAAATCAAACACGCCGGTTACACCGCTTCGATCCCCCGCAGGCACCGGATCCCCGGTAATCAGCAGCAGATTGCGGATGCCGTTCATATGTGCCCCGAAGAAAGCCCCGCCCATTGCGATCCGGTTCTTATCACGGCAGGTCACATGGGGCATCACAGGCATCATAAGATCCCGCTGGATCCTGGCTCCGGTCATAATGGAATCTGCCCGCATTTTTCCCATGGGGGAATCGGAGAAGGTTACCAGATCCACCCCGGCCTCCTGCAGCAGCACGGCTCCCTTGAGAATCTTTTCACAATTTCCGTCATGGGGCGGGTCCAGCTCCACCACCACCGGCTTTTCCCCGGCCAGAAGCTTGCGATACAGGGGATTTCCCCCCTTGTTGAGGCATCCCTCCCCGGCCCTTGCTCCGGAACTGCCGCCCCGCACTGCCGCTGCCTTTGGAAGCTCCCTGGCCATCCTTGCAATATATTCCGGCCTGGTTCCGCAGCATCCTCCGGCAATGTTGATGCCCAGAGATACGATTTTCTTCATGCTCTCCAGAAAATAGGCACTGTTCTCCTGGTATCCGGCCCGGTCCTGTAAAATGTCGGAATAACCGGAATTGGGAAACACCGACACTGCCAGATCCCCGAAATCAAGGGGCTGCAGCAGCTGGTACATATGGGCCGGGCCCACGCCGCAGTTAAACCCAATACCATCCACAACATTGCATTCCTTTACTTCTGCCAGCAGGCTGGCGGCGCTGATGCCCCCGCGGGTGTACCCGAACTTATTCAGGCAGAAGCTGGCCTGGATAAACACCTCTCCCCTGGCCTTGGCATAGGCTGCTGCCCGGCGGATATAGGAAAGGTCTGCAAAGGTCTCAAACCACAGGAGCCTGGCTCCCGCGTCCATCAGGGCATCCACCATGGCCTGATACTCCTCCAGCAGCTCCTCCTCCTCCCGGCCCCGCTCCGGAATCGGTCCGATATCTCCCGCCAGATACACCGCCGTTTTCGGAGATATCTCCGCATTCGGAAGCTCCTGGCCCCAGGGTCTTAGGCCCTCCTGTTCCACAGCCAAAAGGGCATTGCCATAGGCTGCCCGCACATTTTCGGAAATGACTGACAGCTGCTGCTCCCGGGGCAGCTCCTCCTGCTCCCGCCCCAATAGCGTCTCCAGATTGGAGGCAAAGCTGTTGGTTCGCAGCAGCCGGGCGCCTGCGGCCAGATACTCCCTGTGAATCGCCACAATCCGCTCCGGATGCCTGATGTTTTGCGTCTCCGGATTCCTCTTTTTGAACCGTTCCTGATAGTATGTGCCCATGGCGCCGTCAGCCAAAATTAAATGTCCATTTAATAATGTACCCAAGCTCATTCCTGCCCTCCTTCTGTCAGCCTCTTAAGCATGGCAAGCACGGTTTCCCCGGTCACCGGATGGCGCTTATAGGGGCATAGCTGTGCCAGAGGCTCCAGTACAAAGGTGCGGTTTGCCAGATCCGGATGGGGCAGAAGAAGCCGGGGCTCCTCGGTCACCAGATCATCATAGAAAATCAGATCCAGATCCAGGGTTCGCGGCCCCCAGTGCACCAGCCGCTCCCGGCCTGCCTCGGCCTCAATCCGGTTCATCTCCCCCAGAAGCTCCCAGGGGGTCCGGATGGTGGACAGCTTCAGGCACCCATTCAAAAAGGGGGCCTGCTCCACACCTCCGTAGGGCTCTGTCTCAATGAAATCCGAAACCTGCTCCACCCGGCAGCCGGAAATCCCCCGCAGCTTTTCCACCGCCTTTGTCAGATACCCTTCCCGATCTCCCAGGTTGGAGCCCAGCGCAAGATACGCCTCATGCCAGCCCCTGGAAATGCACACGGAGACCGTATCCAGGGACAGGCCGATCGGCGCCCAGGGCTTTAGGATCTCCAGATCCAGCCTCTGCAGCCGGGGGATTCCCAGCAGCAAATGCTCTGCCAGCTGCTCCGCCGCCGCTTCAATGAGCCGGCAGGTATGCTGCCGGAGAAACTGGTGGATCTCATGGCACACTTCTCCGTAGTGGATGGACTGCTTCAGATCGTCCGTCAAGCCTGCGCCCCTAGTATCCGTATAGAGGGTGGCATTCACCAAAAATTTCTGTCCCAGCTTTGTCTCCTCCGGAAAGACCCCATGATTGCCGAACACCTCCAGGCGGCTGATTTTTATCTGATCCATATGCTACCTCCATCCGTCCCGAATGGCCTCTGTCATCCGGATTGCCCTCACATGCTCCTTCACGTCATGCACCCGCACAAAGGCATACCCCTTCTGCACGGCGTACACCGTGGTCACCAGCGTCCCCTCCAGCCTCTGATCCACCGGCAGGTCCAGGGTCAGGCCGACCACCGACTTGCGGGAGGCTCCCAGCAGCAGCGGGCAGCCCAATGCATGCAGCTTCTCCAGGGAATCCAGAATCTCAAGATTCTGCCAATAGTTCTTTCCAAAGCCAACCCCCGGGTCAAGCAGGATCCGCTCCCGCTGGATCCCGGCCTGCTCTGCCAGCGTTAAGGTATCGGCAAGCTCTGTGAGCACCTCCTCCATAAAATTCCCGTAGCTGTCATTGGCCCGGTTGTGCATCAGACAGCATGCCACCTCCTTTTCGGCAATCAGGGCCGCCATCCCGGGGTCGTATTTCAGACCCCATACGTCATTGACCAGATCTGCCCCCGCCTCGATGGCAGCGGCCGCCACAGCCGCCTTGTGGGTGTCGATAGAAAGAGGCAGGTCAAACTCCCGCCGCAGCCGTTCCACCACGGAAGCGGTCCGCTGAATCTCCTCCTCCTCTGAGATGGGAACATGTCCCGGCCTGGTGGATTCTCCGCCGATATCCAGGATATGGGCACCCTCCCTTACCATCTGCTGTGCATGGGCAAGGGCCTGCTCCATGGTATTGTACCTGCCCCCGTCGGAAAAGGAATCCGGCGTTACATTTAAAATTCCCATCACATAGGTGTGATGGGCCACATCAAAATCATATCTTCCTATCTTCATGCTGTCTCCTTTTTCAGTTGTAATGATTTCGGTATTCAGTCTGTGATTGTTTCGTTTTTCTGATCCTCCCGCCAGTTGCAGACTTCCCGCTGCCGGCAGCAGAAGCACATCCTGCTTCGCTGGTCAGCCCAACACAGAAGGGCCGACAGCTCCACCACATCCCCGGTGGAATTGCTGCCCCGATGCCCCAGGATCGCCTCCTGAATCTTCCCGATGCGTTCCGGCGGATAGCCGATGGCAGACAGCAGCACGCCAGCACGCTCCGCCCCGGCCTCCGGATGGGGCGTCCCTGTCTCATACTGGTCGATCCGCCCCAGATCGTGGAGCAGCGCCGTTAAGTAGATCATTTCCTTATCCATAGTCCTGCGCCCCTCCAGGCACCGGATCCAGATCAGACGCGCCGTATCCAGCAGATGGGGCAGGCCATGGCGGCAAAACTGCCGCTCCTGCTCCAGCTGCTCCAGGCGGTCTAGCTGCTCCAGATAGTCCGTATTTTTTAATAATTTGTCCATATAGACCATATCTGCCTATCCCCTCTCTATCATACGAAAAAACTGCTGCTTAAGCCCCTCATCCGCAAAGGCGCCCCGGGCGGCGCAGGTCACGGTTTTGCTCCCCGGCTTCTTAATGCCCCGCATGGTCATGCACATATGCTCTGCCTCCACCAGCACCAGGACCCCCTTGGGATGCACATATTCCATCAAGGCATCGGCGATCTGAGCCGTCAGCTGCTCCTGGATCTGAGGCCGTCTTGCGTACACCTCCACCGTGCGGGCCAGCTTGCTTAGGCCCACCACCCGGCCATCGGGAATGTAGGCCACATGGGCCTTCCCGTAAAATGGCATCAGATGGTGCTCACAGGTGGAATAAAAGGTAATATCCTTCTCCACCACCATCTCGCTGCCCCTGGCCTCAAAGGCCTTCTCCAAATGCTCCCCGGGGCTCTGTGCAAGCCCTGCAAACAGCTCCTCACACATCCGGCTGATCCGCTGCGGCGTTTCCAACAGGCCCTCCCGGTTCAAATCCTCGCCAATACCCTCCAGAAACAGCCGTACCGCTGCTTCTATTTTTTCCTTATCAACCATATCCATCGCTTCCTGTTATTTTATAATTTGATGATATCAGGGGCGTATCATCATGTTCTGTGTGTGCATGTAATCACCTGCTTCATCTCTCCCAGATAAGATAAGGATCCGAAAATCACAACCATGGGCTCTGCCCCTGCAAATTCCAGCACATGGGCCGTCTCCCTGGCCCGCTGCCACGCTTCCCGCAGGCTCCCGGTATGGATAACCTTGGAGAAGCTCTGTGCCGCTGCCTGGCAGAGCTTCTCTCCTGACAGCGCCCTTGGATTGTCCGGCGTCACGGTGAAGGCCCGCTCTGCCAAGGGCAGCATAATTTCCAGGATCTTTTCATATTCTTTATCTGCAAGTACTCCTATTATATATATTATTGCCCGATTTGTAAAACCTGTTTCCAGGGTTTTGCGAAGTTTTTTTGCAGCATCCTCATTGTGAGCCCCATCCAGGACCGTCAGGGGCTGATGGGAAACCACCTCAAACCTTCCCGGCCAGCAGGCCTTCAAAAGGCCCTGCCGAAGCTGCGCCTCTGTAACAGAAACTCCCTGCTGCTGCAACGCCCTGGTCAGCTCAATGACGCAGGCTGCATTTTCCGGCTGGCACGCCCCCAGCAGGGACAGCGAAAGCCCGGGAAGGTCCTTGTAGGAAAAGGTGAGCGCCATATGGCCCTGCCCGGCTCCCTTTGGGCCTTTCGAGTCATCCTGCACATACGCTGCCCCTTCAATCGCCGTATCCTCTGCCTCCCACAGAACGCATCCCAGCTCCCGGCAGGCTTCCCGGATCACCTGCTGCACCTCACACCTCTGGGGCGCGCTGACCACCGGGCAGCCGGGCTTGATAATCCCGGCTTTCTCCGCCGCAATCTCACTGAGGCTTTCCCCCAGCACCTGCATGTGGTCCCGGCTTACTGAGGTAATGACGCTGCACAGAGGCTTTTTGATCACATTGGTTGCATCCAGCCTTCCCCCAAGGCCTGTCTCAAGGAGCACCACATCACATTTTTCCTGTTGAAAATACAAAAATGCCGCCGCTGTCTCAATCTCAAACAGGGTAGGCTGGGGCAGCCCCTTCTCCTGAAGCCTCCGGCAGGCCTCTTTCACCTCATAGAGAACCTGATGCAGCCGCTCCCGGCCAATGGCCTGCCCGTTCACCTGGTAGATCTCCTCATAGGAAAATACCCGGGGCGAGCTGTACCAGCCGGTACGATAGCCCGCCAGCCGCAGAACCTGCTCCGCCATGGCGCACACACTGCCCTTTCCGTTGGTACCTGCCACATGAATGACCGCAAGAGCCTCCTGCACATTGGATAGCTCTTCCATGAGATTCTGCATATGCTCCAGCCCGAGGACACTCCCCCGGCCGGCTGCTTCTGCCAGAAATGTCTCTGCTTCCTGCCGGTTTAATTGATTTTTCATCATTGCTCCACCTTTTCTTTTGCTCTTCCTTCTACTTATTTTCACGAATTTTTGAATAATTTCTTAAGTTTTCTTATTGAAAACATAAATTTTACCTTTTACCCGTTGACATTTTCTTTTAAGTGGACTAATCTGTCTAAGGTAAACCTGTTTGTTTACTGTTTATTCATACTTTGTTCACATTTGAATATTCAGCATTATACTAATAATAAAGGATGATGAGACAATGCACAATACTATTTTTTCAAAAATAAAAACTCGAATATTAAAAACTCGATTAAAAACTCGAATAAAAACCCCGCAGCTAAAATCTCCGCAGAAGCTGATCGATACCCTGAATCGATATTCCCTGCTGTTCCATGGTCTGCTGGCCTGCAGCATCTGCTTTATCATCGAGTGGGTATCTCGGCATTCCTTTTCCGGCGCATTTTACTTTATGTTTGACCGCAGCCTTGTATTCTTGTACAATTCGCTGCTGGTATTCGCCACGCTGATGCTGGTATATCTGTTCCGCCGCCGTGCGCTGATGCGGACTGTGATCAGCGTCCTGTGGCTGTTCCTTGGAACCATCAATGGCTGCATTCTGCTGAAGCGCGTATCTCCCTTCAGCTATACGGACCTGAAGATGGTGGGCGACCTGTTTACCATGCAGAGCAACTATTTTTCCAAAACAGAAGCCATCCTAGTAATCACCGGGGTAGCCGTTGTTCTGGCGGGCCTGATCCTTTTGGCCATCAAGGGGCCCAAATATGCCGGCCGGCAGCGCCGCATTGTGAGCATTCTCTCCATGGCAGCCATGATTTTCTGTATTCCCATGGTAACGGATGCAGCTGTCAGCGGCAATGTACTGGCAGACTATTTTGAGAATCTGGCCCAGGGCTATGAGGACAATGGCTTTATCTACAGCTTTTCCTCCAGCGTGGTGGACCGCGGCATGAACCAGCCCCGGGATTACAGCGAGGAGAAGGTTGCCGAAGCCATGGATACGGTTCCTGTCGAGCCCACGACCCTGGATATGGAGGATGCGCCCAATATCATCTGTGTGCTGCTGGAATCCTTTGTGGATCCCTATGACATTAAGTTCCTAAGCTACAACCAGGACCCGGTTCCCAATTTCCACGCTCTGTACGATCAGTTCACCTCCGGGCATCTGA
Source organism: uncultured Lachnospiraceae bacterium (assembly GCA_910588285.1). GTDB lineage: Bacteria > Bacillota > Clostridia > Lachnospirales > Lachnospiraceae > 14-2. The sequence continues at coordinate 11,278 of CAJUQB010000037.1, read as the reverse complement.
CTGTTCCGGTGGTAGGCGCCGGTACGGCCAACACGGAATTTGAGATTTTGACCGGAATGGGCATGCATTACTTCGGCCTGGGCGAGCTGCCCTACAAGACGATTTTAAAGACCAATTCCTGCGAAAGCGTTGCCGCAGATCTTGGCAAGCTGGGATACGGCTCCCATGTAGTACATAATAACGGCGGCAATTTCTACAGCCGCAGGAATGCCTTCACCCAGATGGGCTTTGATTCCTTTATCAGCAAGGAAATGATCAATATTCAGGAATATACGCCCCTTGGCACCTGGCCCACCGACGACTGCCTGATTGACGAGGTGCGAAAATCCCTGGACGTAACGCCAGGGCAGCCGGATTTTATTTATACCATCACGGTTCAGGGCCATGGCAGCTATCCCACCGAGCCGGTTTTGGAGCAGCCCGAAATACAGGTAACCGGCGCTGCCACAGAAGCTGAAGGCTACGCCTGGGAATACTATATCAACATGCTTCATGAGGTGGATACGTTTATTGGAGACTTGACGGAAATGCTGGCACAGCGGGATGAGAAGACGGTTGTTGTCATGTTTGGCGACCATCTGCCCACCATGGGCCTCACCGAGGAGGACATGGCCACCGGCAGCCTGTTTCAGACCAAGTACATCACCTGGAGCAATTTTGAGATGGAGAAAAAGGACCGGGATCTGACCTCCTACCAGCTGATGTCCTACCTACTGGATCAACTTGGCATCCATGAGGGCACTATGATGAATTACCATCAGGCCCATGATTTTACCTACTCCGAGGAATATGACACCCACATGGAGATGCTCCAGTACGATATCCTCTACGGCGACCGCTACGCCTATGGCGGCCAGGATCTGTATCCGGCCTCTGACCTGGTCATGGGCGTATCCGATATCGCCATCCGCTCCACCCATCTCCAGGGGGAGGTCCTGGAGATCTACGGAGAGAGCTTTACTCCCTGGAGTCGTGTATTTGTCAATGGGGAAAAGGTGTCCACCACGGTAATCAGCGGCAACCACCTTCAGATTAAGGCCAGCGCCTTAGCAGAGGGGGACAATTCGATAGTAGTAAACCAGATGGGCTCCAGCGATACGGTATTCCGCAGCTCCAATGAGGTGATTTACCATGTGGTGCCTACATCAAATATTTCAGAATAAGAAGCATACTGGAAAAAACATCCCAGCGCCTTTCCTGGCTTTGGGATGTTTTTCTTTTCTGTATGATTATCCTGTATGAAATGCCCGCCTGCAAACAGAAGACGTCTTGCCTGGCCGTTTATTTTCCATGCTGCCGGATACCAGAAAAGACTATTGCCTTTGAAAATTTATTCCCCAGCCGCCGCCTCAAACGCCTCCCCCAGGGACACTTGAAGCTTTACCCCAAGCCCGGCAAGCACCTCCTCTAAGGCCTTCATCGTCTCTGTCATATCCGCAGCATTGGCATTATTCCCCATATGCCCAATGCGGATCACCTGCCCCTCCAGCACATCAAAGGAGCCGGCCAGCATAATGTTATGCTCCTTCTTCATCCGATCCAGGATAGCTGCCGCCGTGGTCCCCTCCGGCACATCAAACACCGTCACCGTATTGGAAAATCCACTTTCCAGATGAAGGGAAAGCCCTGCGGCCGTCAAGGCATTGCGGCAGGCCGCCCCAATCCTTTGGTGCCGCTGCAGCATTCCATGGTCTGCACGGATCTGGTCAAAGGCTGCCCGAAGGCCGTAGATATCGCTGATAGGCATTGTATACGGAAACCACTTCTTCTCATAATACCCCTCAAAAGCCTTGATATTGGCATAAAAGGATGCAATGGGCGTGCTACGGGCCTCCATTGCGTCTTTTGCCGCCTGGCTCACGGTCACAAAGGTCAGCCCGGGAGGCGCGGACACTGCCTTCTGGGAGCCTCCGCAGAGGATATCGATCTGGTATTCGTCCACGCAGACCGGCTCCCCGAACATGGCAGACACAGAATCCACCACGGTGAGGATGCCGTATTTTTTCAGCATCGGACACAGCCTGTCAATGGGGTTCAGCATCCCGCTGGGCGTATCGCAATGCACCAACGTGGCATATTTGAACCTGTGATCCCCCTCCAAAAACCGCTCCAACGCTTCCGGATCCAGGGGATTCCTGTAGTCGGCGGTATACAGCACTGCCTCCCCGCCGTACATGGTGACAAAGTCCCCAAAGCCCCGTCCGAACACCCCGTTGTCCAGCACCAGCACCCGGTCGCCTGGCTCTGTCAGGGAGGCGCAGGCTGCCTCCAGCCCCAGGATGCCCTCCCCATCCATAATAATCGTCTCATTCTCGGTTCCCAGAAGCCGGCTGATCAGCCGGCAGGTCTCCCGATAATAATCAAAAAATGCTTCGTCCAGATCCGGGTTGGTACATGGTATACTTCTTGCCTTTAATACAGGCTCCGCCACCTGGGTGGGGCCTGGAGTCATTATTTTATACATAAGAATAACCTCCTCATTCGCCATTTTTACGAGAAACGAAATATCTCCTTCACCGCTTTTTTCAGCGGTACAATCACAATCAGCACAATCACCATGGCGGCGCCCACCTGGATCAGGTTGCCGGGAACAGACAGGGCCGGCGTCACCCAATTGCCATAGATCATGCCCTCCGCAATGTAATACCCCACAACCTTAATTACAAGGGCCAAAAGCATTGCCGCGACATTCCATCCATACTTCTGGCTTTTCTCGGCAGCTGCACCCACCACAAAGCCCATCAGCCCCACAGTCACCAGGGTAAAGGGCGCCCACAGGGTCCATCCGGAAGTCAGGTCAAACAGGGCCATGCCTATGCCCCCTGCGATTGCTCCTGTCCTCTTCCCGAAGAGAATGGCAAATACAAACAACGGCACATTCCCCAGGTGGATCAGCCCCCCGTTCCCTCCAATGGGAAGCCGGATGTTCACAAATGCGGTAAACACATAGGTCAATGCCAGCCCCATGGCAGTAATCACCAGAGGCAGGAGCCGATGCATGGCATTGTCTCTGATTTCGTCCTGTTTCATCATAAAGTCCCCTCCTTGCACATATTCTTATGCCCGGGCTTTTATATTTTTGACGTCCACCATATCTTAACGCAAAAGTGGATGTGCGAACACATCCACTTTTGTTATTTTTAACCAGTCCAGTTTCCAGGCTTGTCCAGAGAGACACGCCGCAAAGCATCAGAATCTCAATATGTAATTGGCTGGTGAGGCTCCACATAACGGAACTCTCCCGCTTCATTCTGCTCTACCTTCAGATTGCACCTGACATTCTGTGTGGGATCCGGGTGGTCCTTCCACAGCTCGTAGAGCCTGGGCAGGAAAATGGGCCATTGGGAGGCCTCGTAATCCTCATGCTCCGTAGCAAAATTCGGCACAATCTTCACTTCCGGATCTTGGGCAAGCATCTCCAGAATGAAATCCGGCGGCGCTGTAGCCCTGGTATTCTGCACCGTGGCCGTGATATGGTATAGCCCTCCTTCCGTATCCTCCCACATGTGCACCGTGGCGTCAATCCATTCCCCCTTGCCGTTAAATACTCCCTCCACAATCACATGCTCCAGGCAGGTGGTAAAGGGATAGTGGTCCTCCAGGCTCAGCCGGTTGATCTGTACCCCATTGCCGCCAAATACCGGAAGTCCCGGCTCCACCACCTCGGAAATGATATGGGCAGAATTCATCATGCCGTATTTCCAGGGCTCACGCACCCAGCTGAACCGCTTGTGGGAGCCAGGCGCCCACAGGTAATAGCATTTCTCCATATTGGCCCAGAACCAGTCCATCATCTCTGCCGTTACCCCAGGCAGAAAATGCTGCTTCTGGGAGGGCAGCTCAAAGCCCATCTCCAGGAATCTTTGGGAGAGCGTAAGCTGCGGCAGCGGCGGCTTTGGCTTCTTCGGCTTCTCATAGGGCAAAAACCCGATCCCGATATTATCCTTGAATGGCAAATACGTCTGCCCTGCATTTGCAATGTAAGGGGCTGTGCTTTTTTCCTGTTCCATGGTATCTTCCTCCTAGTCTTATCTGTAATAAACCTCCCAAAGGATCAATCCTTTGGCCGGCACGGTCATTCCGGAATCTGCCCGGAGGCCCTGATCCAAAAGCTCCGGTATCCCGCCGCTGTCGCGAACCTTCAGCCCTACCTCCACCAGCGTCCCCACCAGAATGCGCACCATATGGTACAAAAACCCGTCCCCGGTAATCCGGATCCGGACTTCACCCCCCAGGCGTTCCACCGAAAACTCATAGATGGTACGCACCGTGGACTTCTTTTTCTTTTTTACGGAACAAAAGGCCGCAAAATCATGGGTTCCCAGAAATTGATCCGCCGCCTGCTGCATGGCTTCCACATCAAGGGGCTCCTCCAGGATATACATCCATCTCCGTTCAAACACATTGGGCAGCCTGCTGTTCCAGATCCGATACACATAGGTCTTGGCCCTGGCATTCAGGCGGGCATGGAAACGGCCGGATGCCCGCTCCACGCTGATTACGCCGATATCATCCGGCAGGTAATGGTTCATATAATGAAGAATCTCCTCCGGCTCATACCCCTGTTCCAGGGAAAAGCTGATCACCTGCCCCCTGGCATGCACGCCTGCATCCGTGCGCCCTGAGCCATGCACCTCCACCTGCTGCCCGGCAAGGCGGGTGAGCACTGCCATCAGCTTCCCCTGTATGGTATTGCCGGTATCCTTCTGGTTCTGCCAGCCCCGGTAACGTGTTCCGTCGTATTCCACAATAGCCTTGTAGACTGCCATAGCTTCTCTCCTCCTTCGTTCCTGCCGAAAATGCCGGCCCTTTCCTCCTGCTGCTTTTCATTATAGCATGAATGCCTGGTCTTTTCCACTATTTTCCCAGCTCTTCCAGCGAGCGGAAGGTGTAGCCCATCTCCTCCCATTTGGTCAGCAGCTGATCCAGGATCTCTCCGTTGGTCTTGGAGGTGGAATGGAGAAGGACAATGGCTCCCGGATGCACTCGGCGGGTCAGCTTATCCATGGCCTCCTCTGCCGTGGGCTGCTGATCTACATCCCAGTCCACATAGGCCAGGCTCCAGAATATCGTCTGATAGCCCAGCTCCTTTGCAATCTGCAGATTCTTCTCACTGTATTTTCCCTGGGGCGGACGATAATATTTTGCCATCTCCCGGCCAAAGGTCTCCTGATACAGGCTCTCCAGCTCTCCCAGCTCCTTCTGGAACTCTTCCTTGCTCATCTTAGACATATCCGGATGGTGGTAGCTATGGTTGCCCACAATATGTCCCTCATCGATCATCCGCCGCACCAGGTCCGGGCTGCTCTCCAGATAATGCCCCACAATGAAAAATGCTGCCGGCGCATTGTGCTTCTTCAGGGCGTCCAGGATCGCGGGCGTGTTTCCGTTCTCATAGCCTGCGTCAAAGGTCAGATACAGCACCTTTTCCTGGCAGTCCTGCATGTACCATGCATTGTATTTTGCAATTTCCTCTGCCGTCACATCCGCCACCGGAGGCTTTCCGTCCTCCTGAAAGGACAGCCCCCAGCTCCCCTCGGCCTGCTGCAGAAGCTCTGCCCCGGAATCACTGCCCTTTGCCGTCACCGAGGTCCGTATGGTCTCTGCCGCCCAGCCGGCTCCGCGTCCCAGCAGGAAGGCTGCCGCCAGAATAAGCACCAGCCGAAGGCCCCAGGAAAATTGAATTCTGCCCTTCTCTTGGCTGTTTCCGGCCTGCGGCCGCTTCATCCTCCGGTTACTATTTCTTCTCTGATTCATAAAAAGAACCCCATATATGTACTTATTACAGTATATATACAAGGTTCTGTTTCTATCACTGCTTTTTTACCAAAAGGGTTCTGCTGCTGCCCGCAAAAGCCCCCCGCTGCACAGGATTGCAGCTACCCTTCCTCCATATAGGCCCGCACTCGTACCTTCTCTCCAAGGAAAATACTGTCCCCGTAGGCCGTAGGCGCCTGGGACAGCTCTGATTCCGTCGAAAATCTCAACCGTTCCTCTACCGCCCCGCGCCGCAGTGCCTCTGCCCCGGCCAACCGCCGGGCGGATTCCTGCGCCTGCTCTCTGGCCTCCTCCAGCGTCTTGGCATAGAAGGCCTCTCCATTTCCAAAGACCCGGAAATCATCCCTTTCGGGGTTGGGCAGTATCTCTGTCTCCATCACTACCTCCACATTGCCCACCACGGCCCCCAGGGCGTTGGCCACCCCTGCATAGGGCCCCAGCAATGCCTGAGTACCAAGAAGCCTGGCCACCTGCCCTAAAAATACCCCAATGGGGCCGCCCACGCCGATCAAGGGCACCTGGCAGGTGAATGCCAGGCAGAACAAGCGATCCCTCTGCCCTTTGACTGCCCGCTCATACAGCCCCTCAATCACCGCTGCAAGCTCCCCTCCCGGGCCGCCTATGGACAGCGCCGGATATTGGTGCTGCAGCAGGATCCGCACCACATTGCAGTAGAGCTTCTTCTCCACCATCCGATAGATTGCCCTGGCCAGCTCCTCTGTCTTTTTCCCTGCAAACAGGGCCAGCAGGGCCATGCCCTTCTCTGCCGCCTCTGAGTCATAGCCCCTGTAATCCCCCAGCACATGCATGGCATCGGTAGGAGTAATGCCGCAGCGGATCAGGATCCCCTCCTGTACCAGCCGATTCAGGCTGGCAGGAATCAGGGAAATGCCATGGAGCCGCTCCAGCTCCTCCAGATTCAGCGGATTCTGGTAAAATGCAGCAGCCACCCGCTGTTCAAAGGAGCTGAAGCCCTTTTGCCCGCTGATATCCCGAAGACCCACATATATATGCCTCCGCCAGCTGTTCACCGGATGCTCCTGCCTGCAGTCTGCCTCCAGCAGCTCCCTCACATGGGGAAACCGGGCGGCTGCCATGGACAGGGGCATGATCCGGCAGCCGCCCAGGGACAGCTTCCCCTCATTGGACAGCAGCACCTCGCTGTCTCCGCCCAGCCCAAAGGTGTCCACATACATGCCATGGACATAGATGGTCCAATCCCCCACGGTAATGCCGTCTGCTGACCGGATCGGAGCGCCGTCCTCTACAATGGATATATCCGTTGTGGTCCCTCCCATATCAATCACTACCCCATCCCTGACATGGTGCAGTTCCGCTGCCCCCATCACGCTGGCCACCGGGCCGCACAGCAGTGTTTCAATGGGGCGTTTCCTGGAGAATTCCTCATTCATCCTGCTTCCGTCGCTGCGTACAATAACCACCGGCGCCTTTAGCTGACGGAGTTCCATGGCTTCCCGCACTGCCTTCAGGAACCTTGCGATTACAAAAATAAGGCGGGCATTCAGCAGGGCCCCTGCTCCCCGCCCGATTACATTTTTCTCCTGGAACAGCTCGTAGCCGCAGACTGCCGGCAGGTTCATCCGCTCTACAATCTCCCTGGTCTTTTTCTCCAGAGCGCCGCCGGTTCCGGCGGCAAACAGCTCCACAATCCCCACAGCCTGGCAGCCGGCAAGCTCCTCTTGAAGCTGCCGTTCCACTGCAGGCCAGTCCGGTTCCTCCAGAATCTCCCCCTGGAGGGTCTCCCTGCAGGAAATGAAGATCAGGCTGTTGTCATCCATGGGCAGGCCAAAGCTTTTGCCCACACGGCGGACATTGTCCTCCTCCATGCCCAGAAAGATCAGCTTCCCCCTGCCCCCTTTGTTCTCCACGCAGGCATTCGTGGCAAGGGTGGTGGACAATGCCACCACCTCTGCCTGCTTGAGCAGGTCCTGGGACAGAAGATCCAGTGCATTGCCGATTCCAACAGCCAGGTTCTCCTTGGTGGTAGGCGTCTTGGCCGTATCCAGTATTTTTTTGTGGTCCAAATCATAGATTACGCCGTCCGTGCAGGTTCCGCCGGTGTCAATGCCGATTCCGATTCTCATTTGTTCTCCTTTAGCTCCATTTTATTTAACGTCTCTTTAACACCACCGGCTCTGCGTCCGCCCCAGGTCTCCGTACTCACATACCATAAGATATTTCTCATCCGCCGCAAGCCCATAGCATCTGATGCCCTCTTTCTTACAGATCTGATTGCCCAGATAGACCTTATCATCCCCCTACACCTTCACGGTCTGCCCGCTGGGAAGGGTGTATGTAAGATTGATAAATGCACCCTGCAGCAGCAGTTATCCTTCCTTTCGCATTTGGTACAGTCTGCACCAAAGTCTGCATGATATGGTGGATTGGACAATATAAGTGTAAAATTTGTTTCTTTATGATATTCCTAATTTCTCTTTAAGAAGCTGTATCCCCTCGACTACTGCATTTACACGTTGCGTTTCCATTGCGTCCGCACATTTTTGTATATCTGCAATTTCAGTCGGCGACATTCTAAAGCCTACTTTTTCAGTTCGGGGATTATCCGTTGGTCTACCCACTTTTTTCTTTTCTACGGTTCATCACCCCTTTATTCCTTGCCTTTTTGTCCAATAAATGATATTATTTATTTGGTGTAGGGGCAATGGCAAGTACCGCCCCTTTTGTGATTTAGCCCTGTTTAGAAATAAATGGGGCTTTTAATCTTCCAATGTCTTTTGCAGATTGTCAGCGATTTTTGTAAGTTTTTCATCTTTCTTCTCGATTTCCTTTTCTTCCATTGCGTCTTTCAGAGCGTCTAACAAAAATCTTACAAAACCATTGAACTGTTTGTCCGTCATTCCCATGTCTACCATTTGTTCTCCTTTCCGGCTTCCTGCCTTACTTGTTATACATTTCCTTAACTGTAATTATATTATACATTATGGTCGACCAAAAATCAATAGCTTATAAACAAAAAGAGAGCGATTGCTGTTATATTCCGGTCGAGTAGACATACCCCTTGCGAGGTATGCCCCTCCCTGAACCCGGCGTGCGGCTTTCCCGCACCGGTCTCCTTGCAAAACGGATTGTTCGACAACTATCTTGCATACACGTTTACGTAGATTTTCGGCCTTGCTAATGGATATTATATCGTTGCTGTTTACGTTGCAATTTTTTTGACATTTTCCACCCAAAATTAACTTTTTAAATCCAACCTCTATAAAATGTTTTGGAACAGAAAAGTCTGCATGATATGGTGGATTGGACAATATAAGTGTAAAATTTGTTTCTTCTATATCCTTATAACCATCGCTCAATCTAATTCTAATATTGGGCACATTATTAAGATTTAAATTTTTATTAGTACATTCTATTGCTTGTTCAGAAACATCACACATTATGACATTTTCTTCCCCTATAAGTTTGCCTGCCAGTATGCCAAAATCATTACTTACCTCCTCGCACATATACTGAAATTATCTTACCACAACCATGTTCACAATTCCGTTACTATTCACGGCCGGGGGCCGCTCATAGCAACGATTCGGGGCGATATTCCGAATTTTGCTGCGCAAAAATCGCCCCTCACTCCTGAATCATGTTCTCACGGAATGCGCAGCCAGTGCGCATTCCTAACCCGTGAAAAGTAACACAATTCCATTTAATTTTACTTATTATCCTGTAATTTAATAGACTTAACACTTTTGGTATGATAAATGTAACCATCAAGTAATCCTTGATTCGTTTTAGGAGGTGACCTTATATGCCTAGAGCGTATTTGAAAATTCATTCCCGCCATCTGCACGCCCCACTTTGCGGTATATTTGGACCAAATTCAGGTTACATAGCCCGCTATGCGCCCTTCATTTGGCCCAAATATACCGCAAAGTGTAACGCACAGCTGTCAGAAAGCAATTTTCAAACACGCATAAATCGTACAAATTTTGATTTTAGACAACAAAAAAACCCTTGAATCTTCAAGGGTTCTCAAAGCTGCTGACGGGAATCGGACAGTTCACCAACCCCTTACAAATCCAGTAAAATCAATGGATTTTGCCATTTTACTTTGATTACCTTTGATTACCTTGTGGCGAATTCTGGCACTCTGTTTAAAATTTCAGATTTTGCCTCTATACTCCTTCTATTTCGATGATAATAATTTTCCGTTGTAGTTATATCCGTATGACCCATCTGGCTTGTGATAAACCTTTTGTCAATATTGTTATCCAATAGGATGCTGCCATATGTTTTCCGTATTTTATGCGGAGATTTACGAACAATATTTATTGTCTGGCACATTCTCTCAACTCTTCTACGGATACAGTTCGTAGTCATCCGTTTTCCCTTTTCATCACAGAAAATGTATTCGCCGAAAGGATTACATAGCCTTATTTTATTTATAAGCCATACATATGTTTCCGGAACAACAACAGTGCGAACACCAGCAGCGGATTTTGGGAATTCCTTAATTTGATAATCATATCCACCATCATCCTTGGGTATTCTTGTCTCTGTCCTCCTCACCTTAAATGAATTTCCATCAAAATCAGAATGTTTGAGGGCAACTAATTCGCCAACCCGTACACCAGATACAAACATAAGAAGTATCCCTATATTTTTACTATCAAGATTTGCTGTCAAATAGTCGAAAGCTTTACGGAACTCTTCATCGCTAAACACTTCCTGCTCATCCTCTTTTACAGCTTTTTTAAAGGATGTTTCCGTCAAATCCATATCTGCGAATATATCGCTGATATTCATAGATATTAATTCTCTTTTCTTTGCCCGTTTCAAAAAGCCTTTCGTGATGCCCTTTAAATTAGAAAATGTTTTTGCTGAAAGGTTATGGCGAGAAATTTGTTCCTCCAGGAAATCACATATATCCTGTCCAGATATATCTTTAATCCGATTTTTACCGAACTCCGTAAAATGCCTCTTAAATACCTGCCTGTTTCGTTCCTGAGTTGGTTTTGAAATCTTTCCAAGCTCTGCCCTACGGTCATTCCATTCATGAAAAACATCTTCAACTGTTGGGTTCTCTGTTTGTATCTTTACATATTTTATGACAGCATTTTCTACATCTTTAAGGTTATTTCTCTTTATCATCCTCCTTCCGTCCTTCTTAGAATCATCTGGGAGATATGTTCTCCACTTCCCATCGTTTCCCTCCCATATTTTATATGGGTGTTTTTCCAGCAATTGATTTCGTTTCATTTCTTCCATGCTATTCTGTACATCGCTGAAATTAATCATACCACTATCTATGATAAACCGCAATATCTCATTTCCCTGCGGTATTTGTAAATTGTCTATGTATCTTTGTTCAAAATCACTCTTTGTATTTACATTCTTCGTAATTACACTCTTCAGTATCTATCACCTCTGAAAATTTATTTAATATGGTATTTTATTCTCAATACCTTGATATCCAATATAATAACGCCCAAGGACATAAAATAATCTGTTCTTTGGACAGGCT
>CAJUQB010000036.1 GCA_910588285.1 uncultured Lachnospiraceae bacterium | reverse complement strand
GGGCCTGCGGCCCAGCAAAAATTTCGGAGTGTGGCCACACCCGAATTGCTTGCCGTTTGTGCGCTCCCCTATACATGGCGCGAAAAAAAACGGAGGTCGCGCTTTTCCTTACGCTCCCTCCGTCTCTCTGGCTTTTCTGATACCCTCTGCGGCTCCCTCTATGATGATAAGCTCCTTTTCGTCCATTCCGTTCAGCATCCGGTCAATATGTTTCCGGCGCTCACTCTCGCCGCCCAGCTTGTCCGGGTAGAAAAATTCATCTACGGAAATATCAAAAAGGGTGACGAGCTTGTAAAAGGCATTGAGGCTGGTGTGCTGGCCCCGATTTTCAATATACATGATGGAGCGCGGGGTGAGGTCTACAAGCTGGGCCAAGTGCTCCTGCGTCCAGCCTTTAGCTTTTCGTCTGCGCTTGATTTCTTGGCCCAGGGCATGACAGTCCAGGCGCTTTTCGTATTGGTACATTTTCACATCACCCCTATATTATTTTACATTTCGGGGCGGAATATGAGAACGAAATAAAATTTTATATTTTAGTAGTATTTGTTTTCACTTTTTCTGCGTGAAATTTTTACATTTCATAGAGTGATTTGCTATTGACCTATTAGGTAAAAAGAGGTATAATGATGTTGACCTAATAGGTTAATCTTTTGCAAACGGAGGAACACACAATGTCTATTAAACTATTGGAGTTAGATCCACAAAGGCGGGATGCTATTCTAAATTCGGCATTAAAAGAATTTTCTATGCAAGGGTATGATAATGCATCGACCAATATCATCGCTAAAAATGCCGGGATTTCTAAGGCCCTAATGTTTCACTATGTAAGTAACAAACAAGAACTATTTCTTGTCGTATATGATTACTTTTCCGAACTTATCAGAAAAGAGTATTTTGAATTGATGAATTACGAAGAACGCGACATTTTCACTAGACTGCGTCAATCGTACTTTTTGCAGATTAAAATGTCTGAAAAATATCCTTGGATTTTGGACTTTAATAAGCTATCACGCCCCACAAATTCCGCTGAGGTAAACGAAGAACTTGAAAGTCGAGCACATAAAGAAAAATCGAGTTGCTACCCAAAATTGTTCGATAACATAGATGAAACCAAGTTTAGAAAAGGGTTGAACATAGAAAAATGCAAGCAGCTTATCTTTTGGTCTAATGTTGGATTTGCTGACCAGCTATTAGAAAAAATTCGAGAGCAGAAAAGCGCTGTTTTGGATAGTGCTACCATTATTTCTGAACTTGATGATTATTTTGTTGAACTACGGAAAGTTTTTTATGAAATCAGCGATAAATAAGGCTAGGGAATATCCCATAAAGTTAAAAAGAAAACAGCACATCAGTGTTGCAGTGATAATTTGGATTGTCTTTTTTTCGATTGTATTTGACGTAGGCGAAAAGCATTATAATGGAGGAGATGAAATGGAAACAGCACAGGAACCAATCGTTGTAGCATTTCCTTTAAGGGGTGAATGGCTTGCACCAAACACTCCTGGCACAAAAATTCCCAGTCACGGCACAAACCAATTAGGAACAAGATATGCTTTTGACTTTGTGCAAGTAGATTGGAATAGAACAGGTTGGCCAGCATATCGCACAAGTTTTTTGCGATACCTTTTTTCGGGTATTCCATTAAATCAATATTATTGTTGGGGACAAGAGGTATATTCACCTTGCGATGGAGTTGTTGTCCAAGCTCAAGATGGATATGCGGAAAATTCTAAAACAAATTTATTTTCAGATACGGTTAATGCGTACAAAAACGCACATTATTTTAATCCCGAAAGAGATGATATACAATCTGTTGCCGGAAACTACATTATCATAGACTGTGGCAACAATGTATATGCCGCTCTCGTTCATCTTCAAACAGGTTCTATTCAAGTTTCTGTTGGTCAAAGTGTAAAGACGGGGGATGTAATAGGTCGGGTCGGTCATTCAGGTAACTCGTATGCACCGCATTTGCATTTTCAGCTTATGGACAGTAGCGACATAACGATTGCTAATGGATTACCTTGTGCCTTTGAGGAATATGAAGTTTATCAAAACAACGAGTGGAATGTCATACAAAACGGTATTCCTACAAGCACAGATAGGATACGCTTTGAAAAAACAGACTGAGAAATAGGAAATTAGGACTGCATAGCATAAAACATCCGCCCAACGGGAAATAAAAAAAACCGTTGTTGCGGCGGCTGATTATCTGCGCGCCAAAACAAAATACAGTAGCCTAACGGCGGTTTTGAAATAACAAATTTCAAGCCGCCGTTTTCTTTTGAAAAAATAGAATACGGAGGGTGTATTAAGGTCGCCCATTTTTAAGGACACGGCGGTATCCGGGAGGTATCGTTATGTCCTTTTTGATTTCTGCTACGCGTAACTTGTCAAAAAAAGTATAGCCCCACCACCGGGTTACTCCGGCCAACAACACGAAATTTGCAAGTACATAAAGAACTGCGTCATTTCATGCGCCCGCACAGTACAACGCTGTGCGGGCGTTGTCGTTTCTTGTCGGCTCCACTTTGGGACAAACAGTCCCAAGGTGCGGGGCGGCTCCCCCGGGTGCCGCTCCCCGCCGCCCTCCATATCGTTTCCCGGCAACCCAACCACAAAAAACGATATGGAGGTACATACAATGACTATCATCAACTTGCGCGACTTTTACTACTGGTACACCCAGGACGAATATATTGAGGTTACTGACGATGTGGCCGAGGCGCTCCGGGCCAGCGTCCGCTATGAGGCGGCCTATACCGAGCGGGCCCGCTACAACAAGGCGTACTATTCCTTGGATGCGGATGACGGCATCGAGTATTCCGCCTGCCTGCACGAGCTCACCCCGGACGAGGTTCTGGAGCTCAAGGAGCGGTTCTGCCGTTTGTGGAACGCGCTGAACAGCCTGCCGGAAACCCAGGGCCGCCGGGTGGACGCTCACTTTATCCTCGGCATGACCTACCGGGAGATTGCCAAAGCCGAGGGCGTGGATAAGAGCGCGGTGCGGCGCTCCGTTCTCAGCGGCATCGCACAGATGAAAAAATATTTGAGAAAAAATCCGTGATTGCCGTCTCCATTTGCTCCATTTTTCTGGTGGTATATGAGAGGAAGTTTTTTCTTCTCCACAACTGAATAGCGGGCGGCCCCGAGTGAACGCGGGGAGCCGGGCGGCGGGTGCGCGGTGACTTCTCCCACGGGAGGACGAGCGACCAACACCACCGCCGCGTGTGGGGAATTTGCCAGCCCCACGGCCACGATCCGCGAGGGACAAGCTGGCCGCTTGCCGCTTGAGGCCGCCGCACAAAACAAGGAAATGCCGGGCCGCTACCTGCTGTCTTTTGACGGGCCAAACATACGGGCCCGGCGTTTCCATTTCAAACAAGTTCGAGACAAATTGTCCCAAGGTGAGGACAGGCCAAAGGGCGGCACTTTTCGGAGTGCTGCCTTTTCGCGTTTCCCCACCAACCAAAAACGCAAAAGGAGGTTTTGCCGTGAAACTGACCGCACAAGAGCTGGAACAAATGAAAAGCGTGGACATCGGCGCGGTGAGCGCGGATGCGCTGGCTGACGTGAGCGGTATGGCCTTTGACCGCACCCTCCCCCGGGAGGAGCGGCTGGCCCGGTTTGTGAAACGGGCCGTCAATCCGTACTGCTTTAGCGTGGGCGGCGTGGGCGTGAAAATCGAATTTGCCGAGGGCGGCCCCTCCCTGCAGGAGACGCTGACCGCCTTTCTTATCCGGCAAAAGAGCGGGCTGTAACTGCTGTTGCGGCCTGCTCCCACTTCGAGACAAAATGTCCCGAGGCATCGGCATCCTTGTCGATACCCCGGAACAGAGTTATAATATAAGTGTAATGTGATAGGGAAGGAGGAACAATGGCACGAACAAAAAACAGAGGGTATCAGCAGACTTTGGCCCCTACCTATACGGCCCGGCTCTGGAAAATGGGCGGCTACATCCGGCTTTCCCGAGAGGATTTACAGAAAATCAACCGGGGGCTTGACGATAGCAACAGCGTGAAAAACCAGCGCGACATTCTCAATGATTTTCACTTCAACCATGCGGAAGAATTTGAAAGCTACACCGAGTATGTGGATGACGGCCACACGGGAACCGATACGGAGCGCGAAAGTTTCCAGCGGCTCTTGGGGGATGTGATGAGCGGGAAAATCAACTGCGTTGTGGTGAAAGACCTTTCCCGTTTCGCCCGGAATTATAGCGATGCCGGAAGTCTGATTGATAACCTTTTTGTGCAGATGGGCGTCCGCTTTATCAGCTTGGCCGAGGGCGTGGACAGCTACCTAAACCCGGACAGCGTGAACAGCATCATCGTTCCGATAACAAACGTGATGAATGACCAGTATTGTTATCAGACCTCAAAGAAAATCCGGCAGGTTTTTGATTATAAGCGGCGCAACGGCCAGTACATCGGCTCTTTTGCTCCCTACGGCTACATAAAAGACCCCAAGGACAAACACCAGCTAATCGTTGACCCGGAGGCCGCTGAAATCGTCAAGAAGATTTACGAGCTGTGCCTGCAAGGAACCACCAAACACGCGATTGTGCTTTATCTAAACGAACACGGCATACCCAGCCCCACGGCCTACCGGATAGAAAAGGGCCTGCCCTATTCCCCCGCCGTGGCCGACAATCCCATGTGGGGAAACAAGATTGTCAATGACATTCTGAAAAACCCCATCTATACTGGGGATTTGGTGCAGGGCCGCCGCCGGGTGAAAAGCTACAAGGTACACCAGATTGAGGCTGTGCCGGAGGAAGAATGGGTGCGCGTCCCCGATACCCACGAGGCAATCATCACCCACGAAACCTTTGACCGGGTGCAGGAACTTCTGAAACGTGACACCCGGACGGCCCCTAAAAAGCGGGAGCTCCATTTATTCAGCGGCTTTCTGAGGTGCGCTGACTGCGGCAAGGCCGTGACCCGGAGCCAGAGCGGGAAGAATGTTTATTATTCCTGCTCCACTTACAAGAAACGCTCCCGGACAGCCTGCTCCATGCACTCTATCAAGCACAACCGTCTGGAGGCCGCCGTTCTGTTCGCTATCCAGTATCAAGTGAGTACCGCCGTTTCCTATTCGGAAATAGTAGCCCGTATCAATGCGGCTCCACTGAAAAAAAGTCAATCCCACCGCCTTAACGACCAGATTGCCGCAAAGGAAAAGGAATTGACGAAAATCACCCGCTACAAGCAGTCACTGTATCAAGACTGGAAAGACGGGGAAATCACCCAGCAGGAATACCGGGATATGAAAGCCGATTATGAACGGCAGGCCGCCGAGCTTGCGGATGTGCTGGCCCGGCTGAACGCGGAACGTGCGGAGCTGGCAAACGGCGTTGACAAGGAACACCCCGCGCTGGTAGCCTTTGCAAAGTATCAAAGCATCGAAACGCTGACCCGTGAAATCCTCACGGACTTGGTAGACCATATCAAGGTTTACGAAAACGGCAATATCAGCGTTCATTTCAAGTTCGCGGACGAGTTCCGCAAGATTGCCGAGTACATTGAAATCAACACCACCGATACCGCCGAGGCGGGCTGACCCCCGCCAAAAGCAAAAAACCTTTTGACAGTGTGTTTTCCTAATAGGAGTTAATCATATGGATAATCTGTATATTCCTTGTCCTGCCCCATATCCCCGATTGTAAAATCCTTATAGAGTGTTATAGCAAAGTCCCGCAAATACTTGATATTGTTCTTTATCCGGTTATAGTCCTCCACGTTGAAGTAGTCCCCCTGGTAGTTTCCATCCTTGTCTGCATATCCTTTCCAGTCTGTTTTCGGCGTTATCCATTCCATTTCATATCTTCCTCCTTGCCACCAAAGTTCCACTTAATGCTCCGGAATAATTCAGGCTTACCTCTTCCAGCCGCACCATAAGATCCTCGACATACCGACTTTCCAGATATGCCAGGTCGTTATAATCCAGAATCGGATCCCCCCTATAGCTTAGTTCATATTGGTTCCCGCTCTTATAATACTCCCCAACCCATTCCACCAGATTTTTGGCATCCTCCGCAGAGCTCACAAGCGGGTTATTCCATGTTTGTATGCTTCCGGCATTATTTAGCTTTGTAGATTCCATGGATGTGCTGATATTGTACTCATACCCACGAATGGTCAGTGTTACATTGGTTTCCGTATTTGGTGGCTTTGTAACCTTTACTTTGCACCAATATGAGCTACTATTGACAATTACCACGCCAAAATCCTGTTCCACATCATCAACCAGGCATACAGCATTCAGGCCATGCACAGCATTTCCAAATTCTATCTCAAATTCTACCTGCTTACCTGCCTCCAGAACAATTTCATCACTTGTCAGATCCTTCAGTTCCATACCCTTAGTGTAGATTGTTCTTACCACCCTAAGCTCCTTCACCTTTTCCAGCTTGGTCCCGTATGGCGTTGCTGTCAGATCATCATAAGTGATCTTGTAATCGGTAGCGCTTCCAAAAGAAATCCTCTCCAAATGGATCCGGTTATAGGGTTTCGCTCTGTTAAACTCGATCTCGATCTTATCTGTGTCAATAAAGTCATAATATACTACCGTTCTTTTTTCTATTCCCCTGCTTCGGAAACTGTTCCTTTTCTCTCCGTTGTTATATGTAGTGACCTTAAATTCTAATGGCTGTACGCTGCCAAAAAGGATCGTAAGGTTATGGAATGTATACGCGCTCTCCATAGTCAGCGTGATCACTGGATTTTCCGCAAAATACCCCTCTCCATTGCTTATAGCGCTGCTTACATACCCAATCCTGATATAGTTTTCATCTTTGGGTAGAAAAAACTGTTTTTTATCCACTCTGGCATAGTCCTGCTCAAATGCTGCATACTCAGCATATGGCTGATCCTGCAGGAGACTTTCTACACTGCCATATTGTGCCACCTGGTTGGCCGTCACTGACTTTCCCGGCTCAAATGATGACTTCAGCATAATGATCCCGTCCCGGCTTTGCAGTACAACACTCCGCCCGGCATTCGCAATAAGCTGTAGACATTCCTTATGACCCACCATAGGCAGTGGATTATATGCCACAATCTTTTTCAGGTACGGATCCACCCAATATTGCTCTGGCTGCATTCCAGCATCGTCAAGTACGTCGACCGCCAGGTCATACAGCGTTATCCCTCCTGGTCGATACTCTCCCCGTTTGTATTCCTCCTGCATATATTCAAATATGTCCACTGCCCCGAACTTGGCCAGCTTACCATCCGCGCTCCACTCTTGCATAAAAAGGGTTCCACCCTTCACCCATTCAACGCTGCCATCATTCATGGTATATCCATAATGCACTTCCATTTCTTGGCCTGTCTCCATATAATTGATGGCACTATCCGCATTGTCCACATTATAGTACCGATCCATGTTTTCGATTGTTACGTGAAAATCAATGCTTGGCAGACACTCTGAAATTGGGGATATACAGCTCTTCATTTCTGCGCTCACGATCTTTTCATTGTCAAACGTGATTCCTATTCCAAATACAATATTATGGATCCGCAGCCGTCCTACCTCATTTACCATCTCTATGGCTCTAATCTTCATAAAAGTGGTATTGTCAAAGGTATCCTCCGTTTTAAAACACGGCCCTGTATTCTCATATTCGACGGTTCCCTCATCCGTTTCCACAGATAACCTCACTGGATATGAATCTCCCAGCTCCAATGTCAGCCCCTTAATATCCAATGGATCCGCAGTATTAAAACGAATCATCACAACCGGCTCCTCACCTTGTCCGCAAAGGGACTCTGTAACAATTCCGGCATTATAATAGGCAGCTGCAGGGCTTGCTCTTGGCAGGAAGTACATAGTCTGGTTTACCCTCGAAAAGTCTTTTTCAAGGGTAGCATATACTTGGCTTACTTTTTCTTCGCTTATTGGCTTTCCTACGTCAGAAAAATAGGTAAATCCCCCAGGCTGCACCTCTGCAGCCGTCTGCGCAGCCTGGTTGATCAGCCCAAGGCTAATCCTCATATATGATTTATTCCTTGCCGGCTGCTTCATAGCTTCCCGGTATTCAGTACTCACATATTGCATCCCTTCACCTACATTTCAATAAAATTCAGCGTAAACCCCTTATACACTGGAATGCCATGCTCATAGGTATACATTGGCGTTTTCCTATCACCTGCATACATATCAAGCGTTCCCTCTGCGTTCTGATCTGGAATAAAAAAGTACACGCTCAGGCCAAACTTCTTTTTGATTGCTCTCCGGATTGCCATATACTCACTGGTTCTTAATATGGCCCATTCGCATGAAATTTTATGTACATCCTCCCTGATTACCTGGGAAATCATCTTTCCGTTTGCATTTCTGTCACTTTCTGAAATGTCATAGTCTTCAATTGTCATTTTGGCAGGGTCTGGGAGGGACACTCCGCCGACCTTTAAAATATTGTTAAACTTTGCCGCCATAGTTTCCCCTCCCTTATGCTTTGGCCATTGTATATCCCTTTCTCCTTCGGAATTTATCCTCCTGCTCTACAAGCACCTTTGTATCAAGCATCACCGTTGTGTGGATTGTCTGCCACTGCCCACTCTCATCCATATCCCCGATTATAGCCATCAAGTTTACGGAAATGATCTCCCCGATCTTTGCAGCCACTTTATCAATCCAGCCAGTATTATTTTCCAGAGGCACCACTGCTTCCTTCCCTGCCTCCCCAATCATGGCAATTGTGGCTTTATCCACCACCCCACCTTTTGCAAGTCTGGGTAATGACACTGTACCAAGCGTTTTGATGTTAAATCCAAACTTTTTCCCTCCGATCTCCGGCACCCAGTCCGGCACATCAAAGCTTAAGTTGTTCAGCGCTCGGATCATACTGTTGATACCGTTGATCACACCGTTTGCCATTTTTTCAATGCCTCCTAAAATAGAGTTAATGACACCTCTTATGGCATTCCAGATCCCATTAAAAATATTTTCAACCGATGTTCTCATTCCATTCCAGATATTGTTCCAAATCCTGCTAATGGTATCCAGCACTGTGCCGATTGTATCCTTGATAGTGTTGATCACACCGCTGACCGTGTCCTTCACTCCGTTGATCACACCACTAACCGTGTCTTTAATGCCATTCCATATTGTACTGAAAGTGTTTTTAATGGTATTTAATACTGTGCTGATCGTTGCACTGATCGCATTAATCACTGTACTGATCGTGCTCTTAATCCCATTAATCACTGTACTAACAGTTGTCTTGATAGAGTTCCAGATTGTGCTGAAGGTGGTTTTAATGGTATTTAATACTGTGCTGATTACAGAGCTGACTGCATTGATCACTGTCCGGACCGTTGTTTTAATAGCATTCCAAACTGTGCTTACTATTGACTTAATGGCGTTCCAGATCGTCTCAAAGATTGACTTTATGGTATTCAATACCGTACTAATCACCGTTGCAATCACATCTATGACTGTGGTAACAATTGTTTTGATTGCATCCCACACCAGTGTGACAATACTCTTTATAGCCTCCCAAATGCCCAAGAAGAAAGATTTTATTCCTTCCCAGGCCTGCTGCCAGTCTCCAGTGAAAACTCCCACAATGAAGTCAATGAGGCCTCCCAGAGCATCAAATATGCTCCCCAGAACGTCTCCTACTACTCCAGCCACCGTAAAAAATGCTGTTCCTACCACATCCAGAGCATCTGCTATGTATGGCGCTATGTTTTGGATAAACCACTCAATAAACGGCTGGAGCGTCTGCTGCCAGATCTTACTTACCCCATCCGCTATCTTCCCAATCAGCTCCAGTCCTTTATCTATTGCTGGCTGGATATGCTCATCTATCAGCGGCCCTGCCTGATCCCGGAGCCCTTCCATCACCGGCAGAATATAGGTATTATACGCTTCCAGCAATGTTCCTGTAATACTGCTCAGGCCCTCTGCCAAGGTATCAAACATGGGTGCCAGGTGCTGGTCATACACCTCACCCGCTTTCCCAATGGTATTATCAACCACCCGCTTGATTTCTCCAAGGTTACCCGCTACCACTCCCAGTGTACCGTCAATGGCCTCTTTAAATACTCCTTGATTGTCTATAAACGGCCTTGTCAGACAATCAAGCACATCTCTGCCAATCTTTAGGGCCAGTTCACTCACGCCCAGCCCTGCATTAGCCACAATTCCTATGATGTTTGCAGTTGCCTGCTGTCCGTTCTCCCCTCCAAATACCGAAAAGATGTTTGCCACTGCCTGGGAAAAATTCCCGCTGATCTCCGCAATATCCGCATGAATATCAAACATGGAGATCATGCTCTGTTTGATAAATCCAACATTCTGATCCAGGTATTTATTAATTCCGCCCAGCAGATTAGTAGCCAACGTAATCCCTATACTTGCTACAGCCCCGGTTGTCTGCCCAAGTGAATAAGTCAAGGCATCTGTATAATTATTGGCCGCCTGCAATACGGCAGGATCAGTCCATATCCCAACCAGACTACTCCTGATCCCATCTATAGCATTATTCAGCGGTTCCAGGGTAACGTTTCCAAGCCCTGCCTTAAACCCATTGGTAAAGAGATCCTTCAGTTCCTTTATCCGGGTTATCAGCTTATCCAGCACCGGATTCAAAGCACCCTCTGTTTCACTTGCAGCATCCACGATACTCTCTTCCAGTGCGGAACCACCTCCACCCCCAGATCCTCCGCCCCCGCCAGAGCCTTTCCCTCCGGAGCCACTTCCACCGCTTCCCTCTGAACCCGTATCCCCTTGTTTGGTTAGGGAATGGATTTCATCCATGGACAGAAGGCCGCCAAACTCTTTCTTTGCCTTATTTGCAGCTTTCCCGGCCTGATCTGTTGCCGTCCCGACTGCATCCATGGAATTTGCGGCTCCATCAGCCGCCCCTCCGACTGCACCCATGGAATCGGCAGCTCCGTCAGCTGCCCCTCCGATATCCTTTACGGACGTTACGGTCTTTGTATTCTTCCCAGTGATTTTTGCGATAAAATTACTGAAGGCATCTGTCACTGTCAGAATCTTTCCCAGTAGGTTGTTGAGCACACGGATTACCGGTGTCAACACAGCAATAAGCCCTTTCCCTATTGCTGCTTTTAAAGCATTGAAACGCTCTGTAAGCACTCTGACCTGATTCGCCCATCCGTCAGAGGTACGTGAAAAATCCCCTTGTGCGTCCGCTGTCACGGACAGGAGGTAATTATATCTAAGAAGCGCCTGTTCCTGCTGGGACATTGCACTATATGCCTTTGTCATGCCTTGGCTAAGTGCGTATGCCTCCAGGTTTGCAACCGACAGATTAATGCCCAACTGCTTCAGTGGTTCCGTCTCACCGCTAATCCCTGATCTGACCTTCTCAAATGCCACATCAGCATCAAGGTTGTAAAATGAGGCCATATCCGCCGCAAGCCCGGTCATTTCCATAGACATATCTGCCGCCGCCTTGGTTGTGAAACCCATGCTTTTCAGCATTGCCCCCAAGGTAGAGGTATATTTCTTTGCACTCGTTTCCGATAGTCCAAACTCTTCCAGCGCATCCCTGGCAAAATGGTTAATGCTTTCTGACATTGCTCCGAACGTGACGTCCACCACGTTCTGCACTTCCTCCAGGTCACTACCTAATTGGATACAGCTCTTACCAAAACTGATGATTGCAGTAATGGAAAAAGCTATGGCCACTGCCTTCCCGATTTTACTAAATGCGTTTTTGATCTTTTCCGTTTGTTTCTGTACTGTATCAGTCGCTTTCTGCGTCTGCTGCTGTACTTTCTTTAGCTCCTCGTAATAGGCCTTTGTCTGGGCCTCTATGATCACCTGGAGCCTTTCCAGCGTCATCCCCTCCACTGTCCTCACCTCGCTCCATGGCTGCCTGTTTCCTCATAGCCATGTTGTGCCGGAAAACGAAATCATCCATCCTTGCCTTGTGAAGTTCCATTTCCGGTGACATTTTGGGCTTATCCCCTTCCTGCTCGGTGAAAATTTCTTCCTTTTCAGCCCCAAATAATTCCGGGTAATATTCCCTTGGCGGCTTAATCGGTATGTTTTTATCCATAAGGGCTCCCACCACGTTTCCGATCTGGAGCGCCTGTTGAAACAGAAGCATGATCTCATCCTTCAGCATTGCCTCCCGCTGCTTCTGCTCCAATTCTTTCCTTCTTGCATAGCTTTCCAGAAGATCATTGACTTCTCCTACGCTCAGTTCCCAAAATAATTGGGGGCTGTATCCCGCATCCAAGAAGATCGGGTACATCCCCCATATGGTATCTGTGACAAATTCCGTCACTTTTACAGCTCTGCCTCTGCCTCCGTTACTGCCTCCGTCATCTGATTGCTCAGATTTGCCGAGAAAAAACCGCTTACCGAAAAAATATTCATATACACAGACATATAAAAGGACAGCTGGGAGCCGCCTTCTTCGATATATTTCTCAAATAAATTATTTACTGATACCTTTGTAATCCCATGCTGCCAGTCTTTCATGGCTGCATGAGTTACATCCAACATCACGGAAAGGGCTGGCATCCCTCCATTCCCTGCTCCCATAAGGTTCATTAAGTTTGTTTTATACTTTTTTTCCAGCTCCACAATGGTAGGTGTCCGCAATTTCAGCTTATAGCTCTCCCCACCTACTTCCCAAATGGCAAAGGGCTTCCTTTTCTGCTTTGGTTCCTTCTCCTCTTCTGCCTGTTCCATATCAGCATCCTGGATTGATTCCTCTCCATTCGCTGCTGCCACCATATCCACTCTATCTTCCATGGCTACTACGTTCTTATTATTTCCAAAAATACCCATTTCTACAGCCTCCTTCTGACTTTATTTGATCTTTATTCATTTTCCTGCACGATTACAGGATCCGTTACGTTAATCTCACTTTGCAGTGCCATATTGAGGGTCCATTCCATAACGCCGTTTACTCCGCCTCCTGTCCGCTTCACAGCCACCTGGGCATCATACTCATATTTAGTTCCATCCGTAAGCGTTTCGCAGAAAGAGAGTACCTCCTTGTTCGCTCCTGCAAGCCTCATCACACGGTAGGGAGATTTTTCGGATTTATTTTCATACTTGAATTTATAAGTAAGTTCTCCAGCATCTCCGATCCCATACTCATACTGCTTCACCTTGTCCGCCAAACATGTATTTTCTACTTTTTCTGGCTCCTCCCCCAACTCCGGGATTTCCTTTAATCCTGTAAGAATGGTATACTGCTCACTGCTCCCCCTTTTCTTATATCCTAGTGTTGCTCCGTTTGCTAACATCCTTTTTCCTCCTGCCTTTTTCCTATCTTTGGAATACCATTTCTGTTTCTACATCAATGATCCCTTCATAGCGCATCACCTTATGCTTAAGCCCTGACGGATCGTCAATGTCACCACACGCTGTCCTCCGCAGCCCCAATGGGGCAATTGCCCTATCTACTGCCAGGGCAGCCAAAGACGTACTTTCATTGTTCCAGATATCTACCCTGTATCTTAGATTTGCCTTGCTCTCCTCCCCATCTACCCATTCAAATACGGAATTATCCTCCTCTGTATATTGAATCGCCGGAAGCTTCGCCCACTCTTTTGGGTGCCCATCACTTACATTTTCCGTAATACCTTTAATGGCATTATATACCTGATCTTTTACATTGATCATGCACCTCCACCTGCCTTTCTGATCCCTGTCTGCAGTTCTGTCCTTAATGCTTCCACTACATGATTCTCCATGTTTTTCAATGCCGGGTACATAAACGGCTGGGCCGGCTGGCCTTCCGTTGTATGAAATCCGCCATCCTCATCTGCCCATACCCATGGCTCCTGCATATACGCCACTGGTACTTCTGGGGAAATCCCAGCATGATTAGACTGCCCCATCGGTCCAGTGCCAAATTCTACATATGGGGCATAATCTTTATCCGTGTACACACATCCTATCGTGGCATCTGCATCCTGCTCTACTTTGCTGTATATGCTCCCCCTAAGCTCACCACGCGGTACGAACCCCCATGGTCCGGCGTACACTGGGCAAAGTTTTACCGCTTCGCCCCTCACCACCTCTGCCTGTCTCTTTACAGCCTTATATGCCACTGGATCCATATTTCTTAATTGGCTTAATTTTTTCATGAGATTCTGCACGCCATCAACAGCCATATCATCACACCCTCTCTAATTCCAACACCATGGGGCTATACTCCGGCTTTATGGAGATAATTTTATAATCCGGCAACTCCTCCGCGCCAGTGAATACACAGATACCATCACCCTCCGCCAGTTCCTCTGTTCCCTCATATTCCATATTTTTGATATAGGAAAGCCTCTCCCCATACATTTCTGCCTGGACACGGCCACCAGCAGGCCAGATGATAGCCTCGATCTTGACCGCTTCCCCATAGCTTACTTTAGAACCGCCCTCCTCATTCTTCTCCACCATCCGTTTCCTCAGATGGTAGTTCTTCTTCAATGACCTTCTCATATGCACGGCCAGCCACCCTCCCTAAACGGTATCGCTTTATTGCATCCTCAATATCCTTTGGAATCTCTGCAAATGCAGACGATATCCCCCCTTCGCTTCTGCTTGTTTCTCCCTGCATCCCCAAACGATTGTAAGCCACTACTGCCCATTCACGCACGGCAGGCTTTAACGGGTAAACCATTTTAGTTCGGTTTGCAAGGGAAAGCACCTTTTCCTCTGCCATTGTGAGCAGAAGTGAGAGAAGCTCCTCATCCTTCTCCCCGGTTATCTTTTTCAGCATTGTAAGATCATTCATGCCTGCCTCCTATCTCCTTAGTGATTCAGGATCATGGCCACAAGCGTCTGCTTATCCATATTCGCATATCCCTGAATCCCTCTTTCCTTTGCGATTATTTTCAGTTCCGCTACCTTCCGTTCGTTCAGGGCATCCTCTGTCAGCTCCATACCATATTGGTTACATTCTTCTGGCTCCTGTTGCCCATCACAGGCCCCAGGGACGGGATTGTCCAGCCCATTGGACGGATTGCCCTTCTTCTCTTTTTCTGCCCCGTTCTCGGCCCTCCTGGCATTTTCATCCAGAAGATCCTCTGCCCGTTCAGCAACAGCATATGTTTCCGGATCTTTTCTGCATGATTTAATGGCATCATTATTATGGCACTGCTGTATCATTCCGGTTTTTTTATTTAAAATGAACATATTGGCATTTCCTCCTCTTTTTTCCCATGTCTCGCACCAAAAAAATATCGGTATCGAATCACGCTGTTTTACTTGCTGTAAGCACAGACAAGCATTTGGCCTGTACAACCTTGCCACCATATACATGGAGCCCCTTAACCGCATCTGCAAATCTTTTTTCCGGACTGTATGCCTTAGTCTCCAGGATCTGCTCCGCATAAGAAGCGCCCGCATTGGTTCCTGCAACAATCTTGTACCGGGTTCCGCTTGTATTAGGCACATTGTTGGAAAGCCATACCTTGAAGCCTGCTGCAACCCCTACCTCTCCACCTTCAATAAGCGCTTTGTTGTAATCGGTGCCATTTCCCACAAACCGATTGTCCTTCAGCAGGAGCCCATGATACCATGCTGGTACGACTACCCATCTTCCCTCTGTTGGTACATCCTTCTCTGTGAGGTCCGTCCCCAAATCCACCAGGTAATCATAGGCATCGTTTTTTGTGGGAATTACAGCCGAATCATCCGATCCCAGATTATTACTGTTGTTCTGTGCTGCCAAATACATCAAATTGGCCAGATAAAGATCTGTCACATCATTCATTCCGTAAGCTGCTCTCTGCATTGCCTCATCCATCAGTTTTGGGTTTACCTGGGCTCTGTCTACATCATCAATGGCAAAATTAAAATATTTCGCCTGGTCAATGGTGAGAATCGTCTGATCGCCGCTCAAATCCTGCGGATCGGCAATGTCCTTTCCTTTCTCATAATCCTGGATGGTAATATCACCAATCTGGTTAATCTTTACGGTATCTCCATAATTCCGGATCTCGCCCTCATAGTCCCTATTTACCAAGGCTGCATACACATGCTTTTTATCCAAGTGTGCAAGGAGCCGAGCGCTCCAAATGGTAGGGATAAAATTTGCTACTGACATTTTTTTCCTCCTCTTTAATTATTATTTTTCAGCTTTCATTACCGCCTGAACAGCTTCCCAATTTTTGTTGATCTCATCTGCTGTCATTGCCTTGATCTGATCCATGGTATATGAATTTTTATCCTCCGCTTTTTTCGGCGGTTTTCCTCCTGCAAGCCTCTCCTTCACCGCTTTTTCCACGGCCTCCTGGAATGCATTTCCCACAGCTTCAATAGAGGCTGCACAGGTTTCTGCACTATCGTAATTCAGCACATCCGCAAGGGATAACGGAAGCCCTTTTTCAGCAAGCTGTTCCTTTGCAGTCGCTGTAAGCTCCCTCTTCGTAATGCTTGCCTCCCTTTCGGCCAGCTCCTTTTCCCGCTTCTCCTTCTCATACTGCTCTTTCTGTTCGCTGTTCATCTTGGCCAGCTTCTCCGCTTCTGTTTTTGCTGCCTCGATCCTAGCATCAATGTCCGCCTGCATTTTAGATCGACTTGTTTCCAATGCCTTTCCGACACGACGATCAAATTCAGCCTGGTTTTTTGGATCCTTCAGGAAATCATCAAAACTCACTGGCCCTCCTACTTCCTGGCCTCCTGCACCTGGCGCTCCACCCGCTGTGTGCTCCTCCTCTCCGCTTCCTGCTGTGCTTCCTTCGCCGCCTGCCGCATTTCCGGAATTGCTGCCAGTCCCACTGCCTGCCGCTCCGTCCCCCTCAGCAAAAAACTGTAAGCCCATAGGCATCATACCTTTTGTCTGTCGGAAGAGCTTGCTCTGTCCCTCATAGCTTTTTCTACCTTTCATGTCTTTTCCTCCTTCTGCCCCCGCATTTCCCAGAACAGTTGCACCGGTGCAACCTGGGCCCCACGGATTCATTTTTTCTTCCTGCCTCTTATTTTCAGCCCTCGGCATTTTCGGGCCCGCCTCCTTCCTTTTTTACATACAAAAAGAGCCATGCTTTTATGCATAGCTCCTTATTGCCATAAATTATTTATTTTTCTTCCTCAATCTCTTTAATCTCACTTTCCTTAAACTCGGTGAGCCCGCCACCAAATTCAATATACAATTCTGATTCTCCCGAATCGCTCTGTGATGCCGGCATAAGCATAGCCACCTTGCCATGCCATACCCTTCCATCAATATCCGTAATCTTTAATTTCTTCCCTAAATATTCTGTTTTTATCATTTTGAACCTCCTGAAGGTACTATATGTACACCATCTTTTGAATAGTGTATGATGAATCCCTTTGCCGGCACCTCATTCCCTTCCATATCCAGGCAAACTCCAATCTGATTCTGTGTTGTTACCCGCTCTTTACCCGTATAATTTCCATTTCGGTCTCGGATAATCTGTCCCGTACCTGCATATTGATCTACAAGCGCCTGTGCCTGCTGCTCTGTAATTGTAAGATAGCTCCGCCCTTCTTTATAATTGTTATGACCAGGTATATGTTTCCCTTGTTTTCCAGAATGAATGGTTTTGATCGTGCTATCGGACTTGATTTTCTCCTTAAGCCTGGTATCCTTATACTTGGTATGGACGCTTTCCCATTCCTCCGTTTTATTATACTTCATTTCCTGAAAATCAGCAAGGCTCCTTCCTGCTTTCTTTCCAACGACTTCCTTGTATCTCTCATATTGCTTTTTATCTGAGGAACGATTCTTAATCATTTTCTCTGCGGCCTGGGCCTTGGGATTATTGGCTACATTCCGCTTATACCATTGCTTATAATTCATATCAGCCGGCACAAATTCATTTTTTCCGGTCTCCGGGTTCCTGGCTCTCCTTTTTAAGCCCTGTACAGCCTCCCCGCCCAGGTGAATAATTGTGGTGGAGCGGCAGAACGGATGCATGGGATTCATGTTTTTTCCTGGCATTGCATCCTTTGTGCGAAAGACCTTGCCATCCAATTCCCGGCATACTTCGGAGGTCAGCAGATCCAAAACCGCCACAAATTTATATTGTTCTGCATCACATTCCTCATATGCTGCAAGCTGCATCTGGCCATTGACAAAATTGCTCTCTGTCCTTACAAGCCTCCTGGCTTCAAATGCCCCAGTTGCATATTTATTGGCAATCTCCTTTGCCATGTCCCCCTCGCGTTTCCCTGTGAGCAGCCCTATCATGAGCTGCTCCTTAATATTATCTGCCAGTCCCTGTGTGTTTTTCCAGATTCTTGCAGAATAATTGACGCCGCTCCAGGTCGATCTTAGCATAAGGTCTACTTTTCTTGGATCCACTGCTGAAAAACTAAATTGGAACCCCACCTGCCTCTGCACATTGTAAAGCTCCCGATAATAGGAATTTTGAGCTAAATTCTTGTAATGTGAGGTCGTAACCTTTTTTTCCTGGTTATACACCTCCCGCATCATTCTGTCTATTTCCGCCTGCAGCTGTTCCAGTCTTTCCAGCCTGGCCCCATATGCCTGACTTTCCAGCCTGGCCAGAAGGTTCGCATATTCCGGATCCGTTTTTGCTTTACCTTCCAATGTCCTTCTTAGTTCAGCAATATCATTTTTATTTTGCATGGTATTCAGGAGAGCCATAGCCTCTTTATCGGTCAGATTGTGCTTATCCCGAAATTTTTCAAAAATTCCCTCTATTTCATAGTTGAGATGGCGGGAAGCTTTCGCGTATAAATCTGCAAGCTCCCGTGATACCTCTTCCGCACTCTCCATACTTTCATACATAGCCTGTGCCTGCCTGTTTTCCCAATATCCCATTTAGGTCACTCCTTGCCCCCTGCCGGCTTCTTTTCTTTCGGATCCTTTTCCTGGTCCTCCTCTTCCTGATCCTTTTTAGCGGCATTCTCCTTGCCTGCTGCCGGCTCCTCCTCTTCTTCCTCATCCTCAAAATTTGGCGGTGTGTTTGCTCCGGCGCCAAATAATTCCTGCTGCCGTTTCACATCCTCTGCTTTCTGTCTCTCTACCTCTTCAATCTCATAATCTGGATCCTCCACAAAAGGTAGAAGTTTCAGAAGAGTTTTTGCAGATACGTTTCCTTTCAGGTTAGCCACGATTTGGGAGAGTTCCTGTAAATTTTTCGGCAGAGCCCGGCTAAAGGTTGCCATGATGGATCCCGCCTCCAGCAGCACCGCCTTCATTCCAAGGAAATTGCAATACAGCCTTATCCGCTTCCTTAACCCCTTCTTATACTGCCTCTCCTTGACCTTTGTAATCATTTCCAACCCAAGGAGCTTGTACTCCATGGCTACTCCGCTTACATTCCCGGCAAAATTCTCATCCATGAAATTGGGCACATGGCTAAAATTATAGATATCCTCTTTTATGGCCTTCCTGAGCACCTCGACCCCGTTCTCGTCCATCTGCCTGGTAAGATACTCGGCCTTTGCGTCCGCCGGCAGCTCTAGTAATTTTTCCTTTTTGAGTGTCTCCTGTGCCTTTGATACCTCTTCTTCATCATCTCCCATTATGGAGCCATAAAGCACAAGCACTGCATCAATAAACTGCTCCTTGTCATTGATCCGGTCACTCATCAATGTGTTATAGGCATCTATGAGTGGAATCTGCTGCTCAAAATCCCCGATAGCCTCCTTGTTGTTCAGATACTCTATAATCTGTGGCTCACCAAAATAATGTGGCTCCGCCGCCTCGGTCACCTCCATAAAAACATCTGCTCCGCTCTCCTCTATGTTCAGCACATAGGTGTAGCTTGCTGTGCTTACCGTAGCCACATAGGTATAGGTATCTTTCACAGAATTCTTTTTCTTGTAGTAATATACCCCACACAGTTCATTTTCTTCGATTGTATCGTCTACAACTATAAAGGTGGAAAGTGGGGATATGCTCTTGGATGTTGGTATAGCCTCCCCCTGCTTTGCATACACATATTCATAGGCTGCCCCATAAATACTCATGTCCAGTGCATTGTCTGCATCCACATCATCCACATTTGCAATGTCAAATGTCTCCATCAATGGAGCAATGTCCTGCTCCCCACTGTTTGAGTATGTGATTGGGTTCCCCATAAAGTATCCAGTTGCCGTATCGGCAATATCTTTTGCATGGTTACATGTTACCTTGCTGTTGGGCGCATCATTTTCCCGCTTCTTGTACTCAATCGCATGGTGGCCATTATAATACTGCTTATTTTTCACGAGCCTGCTCACCATCCCCTCATGCTTTTTTACAAGCGTGAGAATGATACTCTTATCCAGATTTCCCTCGTCAAATTGATCTGCCGGATATGTAAATCTATGCAACTTGTACCTCCTTACCGTAGGCCTCTCCTGGCTTTATTTCTGATTTTTGCTTTCTTATTTATCATCTCACCTTCCATAGCATAACGTACTGCGTCAATGCTATGGTTGTCCTTGTCTGGATATGAGCCCCTAAAATTCCCATTTTTATCCCTTTCCAGCTCATAGGAAGAAAATTCTCTTGCAGCATTGGGGCACCTTACCGGATCAATGATAATCTCGTCAAGATCATCAGCCAGAAAGGCTACCCCGAAATCTACCGATCCCGGCCCCTTTTTCGCCGGGTATACCCTCAATCCCAACTCATTGAAGAAATCTATGGAGCGCGGCTCCTCGGAATCTGCTGTTATGATCTTATTATCTGGATTCAGTTTCTTGATCTCCGCCACAGCTTTTCTCGTTTTTAGATTTACCTGATAAATCTCTGCAAATATAAAAAGCCGCCTCTGCTTTTTATTGTAATGCATTCGCTCAAATGCAAGGGGATCTGCTGCAAAGCCAAAATCTAGTCCCTGCTTTATCTTATCAAAGATAGCAATCTCTACATCCGTAATATCCCGGAGAATTACATTGTCAAATACCTTCCCGCCGGTTCCAATTGCCTCTCCCAAGTATTCGTACCTGTAGGCAAGACGCTTCCTTTTCTTCAGCTCTTCTGCCTCAATAAGGAACTGCTCACCCAGCCATTTTTTTGGCACTGTCAGGTAGGTGGAATGGTGACACAAGGTATCCTCACGCACCTGGAGCACATCCTGGTTTACCCAGGAATTAAGGCTTTTGGGTGGATTCCACGTATAAAATACCACATACTTATCCCCACCGCGCATGAGGGACTGGTTAATTTTCCGTTCATCCTCATCCCCTGCAAATTCTGCCCGCTCTTCATACCAGATATATTTAAAATAGCCGTGCCGGAGCTTTATGGATTTTGATTTGTTTGGATCATCACACCCGCGGAATACAATCCTCTGGCCCGTCGGCTTATAAGTCAATTTCAGCGGCGAACGCGATTCTTCCCACAGATGGCTGACCCCCAGAACATCTATCGCCCATAGAAGCTGCTCAAAAACACTTTCTGATAAAGTGTCCTTTACTTTGCGGAAACATGCGGCATTTGCATCCGAATCCTCCATCATTCCCAGGATGATCTCAATTGCTACAAATGAGGATTTTGTAGACCCTCTGCCTCCATATATCTTGTAATGCGTATGTCTGCCTTCCTTAATATCCCAATGGATATCATAGAATTGAGGCGCTATCAGTTCACTGAGCTTAATCTCCATCTATTTTCCGCGGGATATCGTTTATTATTGTGACAGGTTCTATATTTGCTTCAATTTCCTTCCTGTCGATAAACAGACGGTATCTCTTTCCCAATAGCTCTGCCGCTTTGGTCCTATCCTGCAGGGACGCATCCATATCGAACTGATCCTTTTCCTCTCCTCTCATTACCTTTGTAAGATATTGCAGCACCTCCTCAGCGCTTGCCACTCTCTTTTCCTCCAGTTCTGCAAGCCTTAGGTCTATATATTCTTTAATGTCAGGTTTTGTAAGGTTCTCACTTCCCATGGATCTGGCCGTTTTATCAGAATAACCGGCCAGCCTGGCGGCTTCTGTTTGATTGAGTGTCACAATGTAGTGATCGCAAAAAGCCTTCTGTTTCTCACTCATCCTCTTTGCAAGCTGCTCCATTCTCTCCTTCTTGGCATTCTCCATTCTTCCTCACTTCCTTCCAACGTCCTGCCAGGTATTTCAAGAGTTCCGCCTTGCTATAAAACACCTCCCCATCCCTCTGCGGGTGTTCCTCCCAAAGGATCAGCTTTGTGCAGATTCTATCCTGTTTTTCTGAATAAAATTGGACTGTATTGATCTTGTATACAGCCCCCTTTTGCTTCAGTGCCAGCAACAGATTATTGATCTTTTTCTGTATATTCCTCCCCATCTTACCCCTCCTCTTTATACATGAAAAGGTGCCCAACGCATAAAGCATGGGCACCTTTTCCTCCAGGTTCAAATAGGGGATAAGCCAACCAAATTTTCACCTGGTATCACTATACCATATCTAAAGAGAGAATTGTGAGAAACTTTTATTTTTTCTCTGCCGCCGTTCCGGGTGCTCCTTCAGGTATCTGGTGAGAAGTTTTTCTGGATATGTTCGGTCACAATGCATTTCAATTGCTACTTTCTCCCAGCTCATCCCCTCCTCGTATCTTAGGCTTATAATCCGCCTGATGCGACTATCCTCTATGCTGCTTATATATTGAGAAATCCTGTATTCTGCATCCACAGCCTGCTGCCGGCGCTTTAACAGAAGGAGCTCGCTCTCTGTCAGCTCCCTGCGGTGCTTTTTGTCCCTGTTATCCACCCCGCTGATGGTTTTTGTTGTATATACATAGGGGTATTCCTTCATTGACGTATGCACCCTATCTATTACCTTCCCCACCCTTTGCTCCTTCATCCGTTCAATTTTTATATCCAGCTCCCGAATCTCCTTCCTAAGATCCAGAATCTGCTCCAATTCTCCCTTAGTCACTGCAGAGCCTCCTTCTCATTATTTCTTTTTGGTTAAACCTTTAAATACTGATACAAAAATAGCAATTAATATCAATAGTGCAATGGCCACCACTATGATTAAACATCCCAGCCCAAGCATTTTAAGAATTAACACCATATTTTCCAATATTTTTCTCCTTTCTTGTTGCACCGGTGCAACTTTTCTTTTTATGCCGATTATGCTGATACCATACACCGGTCAAATTCTCTCTTTGCCCTCACCTTGCTTTTGCCTACATAATATTTAATTGTTGTGCCTACGTCTGCATGGCCCAGGAGCTCCTGGACAATCTCGATCGGGCAGTCCCGTTCCGCCATCCGGGTCGCAAAGGTTTTGCGAAAGGCGTGCACGGTACATTTTTTATCCCGGATGCCTGCTGCCGCCCCGACAGATTTTGTAAGGTTCTCATAGGCATTATTTGTCATTCTCCTGTGTCGGCGGATCCCGTCCCCATCCCGATATTTGTTTTTTGTGACAAATAGTGGTTCCAGATTGTCCTCCCTGCTCATGATGTAATCACACAGATGGCGCTTGGCCCTGGCGTCCAAATACACCGTGCGATAATGATCCCGTTTTTCCCCTTTAAATGTTACGCTCCCTTTAATGAGATCCACGTCTTGGCGGTTTAGTTGTGCTACCTCTCCAACGCGCATACCCGTGGAAAGAAGAAAATCTATGATTGCCCGATCCCGGATGCTGCGCCGGTCCGCAACGTCGCGCAACGCGATCTCCTCCTCGGCCGTGAAATATTTTGTCTCTATCAGCTCTGGCCGGATTCCCTTTATGGTTTTGACCGGATTTCTGGGGATCATTCCCTCCTCATGTAGCCAGGTGAAAAATGTACTTAAGTACCGTTTCATATTGGCTACTGTATTTTGCTTCTTTCCAATACTGTACTTGGCAAGATACAATTTTACGTCATCCTTTGTCACATCACGGTAGTTTTTATTTATATCCTCCAAAAAATTCTTATTGTGCCGCCAGTATTGCACCACACTTCCCTCTTTACAGCCTTCCAGCCTCTTATTTGCCCGGAACATATCCAGGATATACATGTTGTCATCCATCCCTGTGGAGAGCTCTGTGCATTCTTCCTCTACCCTGTACCCCTTTAGGCTTAATCTCACCGCATCCTCGACCATCTGTAGCTGTATTACCGTCAGGGCCTGCTGCAATGCCACCAATACACGATTAATGACTATCTCACGAGTTTCCATACGCATTTCCATACAGCACCTCCATTTTTTGGGGTTGCTGCTTTACTATCCCTCATGGTATAATAAAGGCAGCTTTTCATTGATGCGGTGCACGGTGCTTTGGTCGGCGGGTGCACCGCAGTTTCTTTTTATCTGCTTCCTTACCTCTTTTCTGCTAAACGCCAGTTTAAATCACCAACCAATTATGCAATATCCTGGCATAAGCCCATATTCTTCGGCATCACGTAGGACATATTTTACAGTTCTCCGCACACCTGGCCCTGTATAACACCTTCCGTCCCATTCATCTAAAATTAAGAGATCGCCGGGCTGAATATGATCTTCGTCCTTCCGGATTTCAAAGTTCTTCTCCCTGGCTTTTACCGCACGGAAATACTCTGGCAAAATTTTTTTCCTTACTATACATGTTGCTCTCATTGCTCCACCTCCGTTAAACCCCTATTTAGCTATACAACCCAGGCCTCCTGCGGAAGTGTATCTGTATATCGCTTCCATTCCATGGATTGTTTGCTCCACTCTTTCCTTGTCCACTCATCTTCGCTGACTTCTTCATATAGCCTTTCAATTTCTTTGACCGTCTGAAGATACCCTGTGTTCTGATCGTGCAATATGTCAATCGCCGCCTTTAAGCTATCGTACCTATTCCGCAAGCCTATATATGCATGATATATCTTAAAACACTGCCTAGCGGCTGCAATCAGATCATCCTTTGTCATCCTCTTTAATTTCTTCTTTGCCTCATCCTCCGCAAAATTGTCAGTACAGGATATTCCTAAGTAATCCCCCTCATATTCATCCCATCCGTAGATCCCTCCTTCGTGTTCTCCGGCGCCTGCTGCAACAAATAAGATATCAAAGCACTCCGGTACCCATTCTTCCCGCAAATCCTCTAACATCCTGTCACACTCTGCACACAGATCCCCAAACGCCATTTTAAATTCATATGCTTCATCCTCGTCTCCGTCAAGCGCATTTATAAGGGAATCGGTTCCATCCTCCGAATCCGTATACCATCTTATATTTTCACATTCTTCCTGGATATCCCATAGTTCCTGTGTTATATATTCCAGATTCAGATTTCTCACGATCGTTTTTTTATATCGCAGCTGCTTAGCCTTAAATCTTTTAGTTTCCTCTGCATCCAGCATATTTTCTTACGTTTCCTCCTTCCTTCGCTAACCCCCTAATTCTTTTGGCCATCTCATGGGCATATGTACCAATATCATTTAAACTTCTATGGCCATCCTGCCGTTCTGCTTTAAACTGATCCAACCTTTCCAGATCTGTGATTGCTTTAAGAGCGGCTTCATATCTTTTCCGATCCTCAAAATGACCATACATAAAGGATTCTAACGCTCCAGCAACCTGCTTTCTCCGATCCGCCAGCCCTTCGTCCGGTGTCCGTCCAAATTCCCCCTGATACCATTCAGCTGATCCTCCAAAAATAAAAACCGGTATTTCCTCCAATCCATCTTTAGATTTTGCGCCATAAAGTGTACTTATCGTAAATACCACCAGAGCAGCCACTTCTTTATCTGGTGCAATAAATGTATATGGATCACTTGGATTAATCAATTCGTATTCCACCACTTTCTACCTCCGCTGACCCCCTAATTATTTTTTATTATTTTTAGCCAGTTACTGCTAAACTCATAACACAAGTAAGGAGCAATATCTGGATAAAATCTGCACATCCTCACGTTGTTTCTGCCGATTTTTTTGTACCTGTAATGAGTTACTGTCCCAACCACCGGATTATCTTTACTTGCAGATACAATAACTTTGTCCTTGCATATTAAATCAATCTCATGTATAAGCTCTGCCTTGTATTGTTTTTTTACTTTCTTCCATTCCATGGTTATTTCACCTCCGCTAACCCTCTATTCTTCATCTTTTGTCAGATCCCAGACTAATTTGATCAGCATTACCATAACTGCTACAGATATAATAGCGCCTACTATACTGATAAAAAATGCAATCCCTTCTATCACTGACAATATTTCTTCCATCACTTTCCCCTCCCCTGCTCCATTTTTGCCACATACTGCCCATAGCTTAGCCCCTCCCGTCTGGCCAGCTCATTTAGCTGCACCATTCCTAACTTCCCAGGTTCCTGCCTGACCATCTTGGATAGCTTTTTCTTTTCATAGTGTTTTCTGGATGTGACAATGCATTTTCTCCTCTTTCCTTCTGCCCGACACGCATCACAACAGTAGATATTCCTGGCACGCATAGCCATAAACTTTTCCCCGCATATCTGGCATTCCTTTTCGATCAATCCATTTCCCTCCTTTCTCCCCAGCCTGCTGCCGGGGGAAGGCTATGTTTTTTAGTTGCTGTGATATATTACAACCCTTTGGTGGTAGGCCCGTTTAACGTATCCAGGATCTCAACCAGGTGCCGAAACTGCTCATCATTTAGCCTGGCTGCCGCTTCCTTGCTGATATGCAGGTATGGATCCCCCATATGGCCCCCGCCAAAGAACCGGATTCCTGGCAGCGGGTGGCCTGCTGCCCCCTCTGTACGGGCATGTTCTGCAGCGGCTTCCATCCCCGCCTCCAGCAGGTCCTCCGGCTCCTCATCATACAGATAGTTTTTCCCGAAAATCTGCATAAACTCCTCCCGGGTGTGGGTACGCTCAAAGACTCTCTGGGCATCCCGTTTTAAACTTTCCGCCATTTCTGCGTTTGTATGTACCGCGCAGGGGCCCTCCCGGTGGTGGCCGACGCACAAATATACTTTTAATCCGTACCGTTCCGACATCTTCCGGTTTGCCGTCCCTCCGAATACATGGTGCTCCTCCATGAGGCTCCATGTCCCTGCATGGTATCCCAGCTTTTCGCAGAGATAGCACCGGCCATTTTTTTCCTGCATAATGCTCTTCATCCTTCCTCCTCTTCCGCCAGCGGCAGCTTCTCCAGCTCTCCCAAAAACTTGGCAATGTCATTCAGACTTTCTCGTGCCAGGCCATATGCTCCGCCGTCTACATAGTTCAGCAGTTCCTCCGCAGCTAGATGGATGGCTGTCTCGTATTCCTTCCGGCGCTGGCGGGCCAGTTCCTGATGCATCCCCCGGATTTCTGCCTGCTGCACCTCTCCGGCCGGCATGGTATCCTCTGCATGGCCTTCAGGGCCTGCTGCATCTTCCCGGCCTGCAGGCACTTTGCTGCCTTCCGAATCTGTCTTTCCTTCCTGCTCCTCATGATCCTCCTCCTTTTCCCCCTCCGGCATATTAATAAAATCTGTTATATCCGTCTGCCCCGGCAGCTGCTCCTCCTGGGCCTGCTGCACCGGCTCTGCTTTGGGCGGCTCCGGTACTTTTGCTTTGGTCACCTTGGGGATTTTCCGCTGCGCGGGCTTCTTTTCCGGTTGCACCGGTGCAACCTCTGGCTTCTCACTTAGGAGAGGCTCCCCAAAGGCTGCCTCATAGGCCTCTTCTGCTGATGCATGGCCCTCTGCGTACCCAAATATCATGCGGCCTAATTCCTGCCAACTGATGGCCCCCTTTTCCTCCGGGTGCCTTACATTTACCAGGGTGATCTCCTGGTCGGCCCCCTTGATGGAGAGAAAAAACCTGCCCGCGCCACGGATCCGCACGCCCTTCATGGCTTCCCCATTGGGTGCCAGGACCTCCTGCATCCTCCCGGCCATTTTTTCCCAGTCGGCCCCATGCCCGGCCGCCTGGTAAAGCTTCCGGAATGTCTCCGGCTCATCCATGAGGAGCTGGTGCACCGCCCGCTCTTCCAGGCTTCCCATGGCCTGCTGCACGGGATCCTGACCCTCCAGGATCACCTCGATATCCGTGACCTGCTGCTCTGCCTCAACCTCCTCTTTAATGGCCGTGATCTCGCTCTTGCTGTAGGCCGGTGTCAGCTCCTCCGTGATCCCGTCCGGCAGGGACAGCATCAGGGCCAGCTTGGCATACCCCATGCCCTGGTACTGCTCCTGCAGGCAATCAGAAAACCCTCCCTCGGAAAACCGGTCGTTGATATGGATAAACCGGGACACCTGGCTCTTGTCCAGGCCATACTCCGCCTGGGCAAACTCATTTACCGTTGCATATCCGGATCCGGCCAGGATATCCGTCTCCCTGGCCAGCTTTAATAGATACCCGATCCGGACAAACCCTTCTGCCGTCTGCTTAAGCTCCGTGTCCAGGGCCTGTTT
Organism: uncultured Lachnospiraceae bacterium; assembly: GCA_910588285.1. GTDB lineage: Bacteria > Bacillota > Clostridia > Lachnospirales > Lachnospiraceae > 14-2. Next base: position 17,622 of record CAJUQB010000036.1, on the reverse strand, counting down.
GTACTCCCTGTAACTGCTGTAATTAGTTAATTTTCCCATTGTCCTATCCTTCCATAATCCCTTGTTTAAACTGCCTCCATAAAATCCTGCATCAGGCCTTCCAGCACCCGGGTGTTGTTCTTGGTCTTAAGCTCCTCCAGATTCTCCTCCCGTTTCACGGCGCTGACCTTGGCATATTCCTTATCCGTCTTGTCCATGCGCTTTTTGACAGCCTGCTGCCATTCCCGCAGGAAGGGGCGTATCTGCTCAATCTCCGGCTCCTCATCCAGGTATCCCCGGTGCTGCCGGATGGTCCCGCCTGGCTCCACCTCTATGGTGTAATAAGGTTTGTCCGGCTCCGCCACCTTGCGTAAAAAGCAGATGTAGGTCTCCCGTGCAAGAATCCGGTCGAAATACCGGTCGCAGGCCCCCACACAGTGGTGCAGCGCCCGGCCCTCCTCTACTATATCCACACAACGCCCCGGAACCTGGATGTAATACGCCTCCCCCTGGTATTCCAGCTTTTCCCGGATCTCGGAGAGCACATCTTCTACCCCCGGGAATCTCTGGCTGTATTCCTCCGCTGTCAGCTCTGCCTCCCTGGCCCGTACCTCCTCCGCAGCCTCATCGTGCCTCCGCTTCAGCTCCCTGGGCCGGTACACCATGGCATCCGACAGGTTTTTTTTCAGGCTTCGGCACATCCTCAGGTAATCTGCCCACTGTGTCAGCACAGACTCTGCCCGTTTCTTCTGGTAGCTTTCCGCCTGCTGCCGCCGGATATAATTCATGGCCTGCTGGACGCTTATTGGGAGCCCCATCTGCTGCAAAAATATCAAATCCTGGCAATCCAGCCTTTCCGCTTCCAGCCACCCCATGGCCTCCTGGCTGATTTTCTCCCCCTTTTCTTCCGCCCACTGCATCCATTGGACCATACGCTCCCCGCCGTTCGCTTCCCGGATCCGGTTTATCTTCTGGCGGTCCTGGATCCGAAACACCTCTTCCAATGTCTTACCCTCAGGTTTTAGGGCCCCATCATACTTGTGGCTGTAATAATTGATGTTTTCTGAGGTTTCCGCCGCCAGGCGGAAGAACCTCCCCTTGGCCAGATACTCCATCATCCGCAGGGTCTCCTCCCACCCCTCATACCCGGCCATGGACAGCAGTTCATTGTATTGGGCCTTGATCCCCATGGCGGCCAGCTGGCCAAATACCCTTGTGTAGGGCTCATAATAGGTCCCTTTCAGCCCTTCTGCCAGGCCTCCGGGGTAGAGGTATCCTACCCGGCTCCTCCTGTTTGCCGGGTTCCCTTTGCAGTCAAAGTCCCCCTCCTGGCACTGGTATAGTTTTTCGTGACGTAATGTGTACTGGTTGTAGTACAGTTTGAAAATGTACTTCCCGGACCGGTACAGGATTGCCCGCAGAGATTCCGAACAGGACAGGTAATGCCTCCCCCTTTCCCAGATAAATTCCCCATCAAAGATCCGCTCCACGGCCATTTTCTCATCCATATCCTGGATCAGGTAAAAATGGAAGGGCTCCTTTACCCCCTTCGTCCGTTTCTTTGCCTGGACTTTTTTGGCGCATCCCGGGCAGGTTACCCAGTCATTGTGGCAGGCCTTCTTCTTCCCGGGACGGGGCTTTGGCTCCCCTTCCGGAAATGTCCCCCCACAGCTGCTGCACTGCCAGGTTTTCCCCTCCTTGTCAAAAAACAGGAAGTCCTTATCCCTGGCCGCGATCCCGGCAGCCCATCCCTGCAGCCCTTCCGGCATATCCGGTACTTTCGCCATTAACTCCTTGAGGCGTTCCTGCCTCCTCTGCTCCGCCTCCCACCGGTACTCATGACCATACTCCTGTTCCATCCGTCCTAAAAAATCAAAAATCTTGCCTTCCCGAAACCACAGGTGCTCCTTGGGCCTTACCTTTGTCCGGAGCAGCTGCTCATCCTCCGCTGTATCCATTTCCACGCCTTCCTCATGCAGCCCCGTCTGATACCACCCGGCCGGGTGCCCCAGGAGGGACGTAAAACGTTGCCGGCTCCACTTCTTCTTTGGCACATCATAGGATGCATATTCCAGTGTCTGGGTGTCGATGGCGTACCGGGCCTTCAGCTCTTTATTCTCCCAATAGTTGAGGACCACCAGCTGCCCCAGCTCCTGCGCGGTCACCCGCCGCCCGTCATTCCCCGCTTTTTTCGGTTCTAGCGCCAATACTTCCTTACGCTTCATTTGCCTTCACCTCCATAATCTCCATGCCGTTAAGCGTCCACCAGTTTTCCTGCTGGCCTTCCTCCACGCAAAACAGCCTGGCCGCCGTTATCTCTCCGGGATTTGGCTCACAGACCAGCCCCAGGATGGCCCCGGCCGGGCCCTTAGCCATGGGCTTTGGCCCACGGGCAATTGCAATGGCCCCCTCTGCTTCCGCCTCTGTCTGGCCCCGGGCCACCCTGCACATCTTATAGTCCTGCTTCCAGCCCGCCCGCTTTGGGTGCTGTACCATATATGCCATCCCGTACCCGGCCAGCTGCCGGGTTGTGAGCTCCTCCAGCAGGGTAAGCTCCGTGCACGCGATCCGCTCCTGGCCATCCTCGTCTATGCTGCCTGCTGCCTCTACTTTAAAATACCGGTTCCCCATGCCCAGTGGATAATAGGCCAGGCATTCCAGCGGGTTTTCACAGCAATGAAAGCCTGTACTGGCCGTCTTGCTCCCTTCCTCCTGGTATGTGCCGCCGGGGGCAAATTGGTAAATACCTTTCCCCATGGTGCATTCCAGGCTTTTATTAAATCCCTTAAATGCAATCATTCCCCGCCACCTCCCAGGTAGTAATCCCGGATCAGCTCCTTTGCCTTGGCATTGTCCGGAAACCCTAAGTACAGAGGCTTCTGCATCGGCACAGTTTTCCCGTTATGCTGTACTTTTACCAGGTCTACCACCTTGTCGCTGACCCGTACCTTATGCTCAAAAGAGTACCGGATCATGGCAGCCAGGCACTCCGCCAGCCGCTTGCCTTTCTTGCGCACGGCAAGGCACAGCGCCGGATCCTCCGTGCACAGCTGCCGGATCTGCCCCAGCCACAGGGACAGGATCCCCTCCTGAATCCCAATGTCTGCCGCCTCAACCGTCAGTTTTCCATCCGCGGCCATCAGCGGGCTGGCAAGTACCGGCTCCATGCCATCAATGTAGTCCTCTGCATCCGCCTGATCCAGGCCATTTTCCTCTGCTATGGCCAGCACAGCAGCCGTATCCCCTTCTGCCAGCTGTGCAGCTGCCGCCCGGTTCATTTCATCGGCGCTGTCAAACTCTCCATATTTGTCAAACATAAAAATCCCTCCGTATCTAGTAAAGATTAAATCTCCCGGCGTTTTCCCGCCGCTGTTTTCTGTTAAAAAAACGTCCCTATTTGCACTTTTAGTCAAAGCTTGGGTTTTGAGGGCTCAATCCCTCCTCCCATCGGGTAAAATCAACGTTTTCCAGCTTCCCCAGCTGGAATTTCTGCCAGGGGCTGTATTTGTGCCTGGAATCCAGGAAGGCCTTCCCGCTGCACCCGTCCATTTTTTCCACAATTTCCTGCCACAGCCCTGCATGGGCCACCGGCTTCCCCTTTTGATTGCGCCATCCGGCCTGCTGCCAGGCATCCACCCAGCCGTTAGCCAATGCGGATACAAGATAACGGCTCCCGGTGCAGATGGTTACCTCCGCCGGCCCCTTCAGCCGGGCCAGCGCTCGATCCAGCGCCGCCAGAACGAGCTCATTCTCCGAGGTGTCAAATAATTTCCCGTAGCCTGTCCTGGTATGCTCCTTACCATGGAGGATGGCCTCCAGCGTGTAGCACCATAACCCGGCCTCCTGGCGGGGCCCCTGGGTTGTCATCAGGTATATTCCTGTTTCCATTCCGCTTTTTCACCTCCGGTAATTTGTACTCTATGTATTTTAGGTATGTATACCCAGTATAGGGGTTTGTCCCATACCAGACGGATCCCGGGTCAATATAAAAACCTGGCGTCGGCTCAATGCCGTCCCGTACCATCCGCTCCAAGGTTCTCCTCTTATACGTATGGTGTTCCGGCTCCGGCATGACCAGGTTTTTGGAACACCCATAACGCTTCGCCGCCCCGTCCGGGTCCTGCCCCTCCTCCTGCGGCTTTGCGATATGGGCAGCCATCTTGGCAACTTCCCCCTCCTCCGGCAGCTTTACGATATAGGCAGCCAGTTTGGCAAAGCCTCCCTCCTCATAGGCCAGGGTAATGTCCACCCCTCCCACCTGCCAGCATTCCCGGATCAGGATGTCCGCATCCGGGATCCGGTTGATGAGGATATGGATATGCGGGCTCCCCCGCTTGCTGATCTCGATCCGCCAGATATACTTAAGCGGGTGCCCCCGCCTCTGGTATCTCCCCCGCATCCTCCTAAGGAATCCTTTCAGATCTTCCTTCACCCCTTCCAGCCCTTTTTTTGTCCCCCTTGGGTATTTCAGGGTTGTCCAATAATCCCCTTCCCCGAAATTTGCCTTCATCTTCCTCCGGACTTTATTCTCTCGGTTCCGCTGGTTCTGTTTTTCCATCTGCTCCGGTGTTGGCTTCTCCCTCTCCCCCCTCGTTTCACCCTTTTTTCCAAACTTTCCAACGAACTTATATTCGTATTCATTTGATTTCAAAAATCGGTAAATATCCAGCCTATACATCTGTTCACCTGTCCAATCTTTAATTGCTGTATACTGCCAGCAAAGGGGCGCAGATTCCCCGGAAAATTCCCGAAAAATCCTACTTTTCCCTTGCCTTTGGCAGACAGAGGTGATATAATGTACTTGAGAGGTACATATATCACCCCTGATATACGTTTTAGTGCATGGATTTCCGATTCCCACCATGCACTATTTTTTTTGCCCTGCTTTCAACGCGCCTCATAGAGTTTCCTTCTCCACCTGGGCCTGGCATACTCCCGCCCGTTTTCCTGCCGCAGGTCATACCTGGGCCAGGTTCGTTCTTTGGGCACCGGCTGTACAGTATAATACAGCCCGCCTTCCGGCGTTCTATACAGCCGGAAATAATTCCAGTCGTTTTTACACATATCCTCCAGTACCCAGCCCTCCGGAATCTCTCCCTCGTGCAGTACCGCTGTCGGCCATCTTTCCTTTACCATCTTCCATTCCTCCTTTCATTTTTCATGGAGCCGCTCTAATTGTTCCGATAGCTCCAGGATGTTTTTCGCATAATCACTAATCTGGCCAGCATTGTACAGTTCCAGGGCTTTGTCTATGCCCAGGTTGTAACACATCAATACAAGTGCCGGATCCTCATATTTTGCAAATAGCTCGCATAGAAAGTCCGTACCTACCAGTATATTGCTGTAGCCATCTGTCAGATCCGTGATACCAAGCTTGTCCATCCGGGCCTGCTGCCATCTGGGATTTACCTGCATATAGCCGATATCCCCGTAACTGCTGGACACTGTGCGCTGGTTGCTGCTCTCGTAAAATACGATTGCCTGCAGCAGCTCCGGGCAGATCGGGTAAATCTCTGCCACCGTCTCCGTCAGTTCCACCACCTTCGGGTCTCCCGTCTGATCTACCCTACTATATCCTGCGCCACTGGCCTGGACGGCCATTCCTGCTGCCAAAATGGCAGACAGCCAAATCAGCAGCATTATCAACACTACACATACAAATGGCAGCAATACAGTTTTCAGTTTCCTTCTCATAAACCTGCCCTCCTGGCTTTCCTTCCCCCCTGGCTTAAGGATTCCGCCGCACGGTTCGCGATCGCTATTGCGGCTCCTATGTACTTATTCCTTATTTCCTCATACGCTTCCCGAGCAGCTGCCACAGACGTCCCATCCCTCCTTGACTGATCCATATATTCCTGCCAGGATTGTTCCTCTTCCCGCTTAAGACGTATAAAATCTTCCACCATATATTGGGCGCCGACCCCCTCTACCGTAGGGACTTTGCCCTCCATTTCCATCAAGTATTCTTTTGCTTCATCCTTGCTAAATACCGGGACGGTCCTCCGCAAGTTACGGTCATTAAGCCGCTTATAGTACTTGGCATAATCCGCAAATACTGCTGCACTGACAAGACCATCCGCAATGGCATAGCGATTATACCTGCCCCTTTTTATCTCTTCCTCAATACCAGACACACGTTTATACACCGTGCCCGGAGAAATCCCAAAGCATCTGGACAGTTCTGCTTTGTTCATATAAGATTTCATGTTTTCCCATCCTTTCTTTATGCTGTCTCCTTTTGTTTCTCCCTCCGCTCCTGCTCCTCTCTGGCCCGCATAATGTATCCGGCCATATAATACTTATCTTCCTCCCGAATCTGCGGAAATTCCTTTGCCATCTGCTCTACAATCTCCTGTCTCTGTTTCTGCATCTTTTCACCTCGCTCTCTTTCACGCATACATGATTGAATATGAAACCCGATTGTACCACTGCCACAAAATCCATAAGCATGTTAAAATTGCGGAGAATTATGAGATTGTGGAAGGCAATCGGCGCCTAGTGCGTTGCTCATGTCCATATCACAAATACACGGATATGAAGCCGCACTGTGATGGCAATACGGAGTTTGGTTTTCCATGTGGTTATGCAGGAAACTAATCACCAAACTCACCAATTCCTCTGGTCTCTCTGACGGAGATAAGTAACAATAAAGCCGCAGGTCGCATTTGCAGCAATCGCCTTTTTCTTCTTTGCAATGTTGGCTTACGGCTTTGTTAAATTCCATTGCGTCCACTTTCATCACCTCTCTTTCTGTGCCTCACACTTGTCTTTTCCTAAATTCTCCTTTATACTGTTTATACAGGTTCCCTGCCAGGAACTGAGTATAGAGAAAGGAGAAAAATTATGTTTGACCTTCCAAAAATTAATGTCCCGGAAATAAATCCAGCCCCAATAGCATATTCTTATTCCGACACACAATTTGAAATTTTATCAAAGTACATAAAAGACTTTGAGCAAACGCTTGACCCTCAGCATGAAGTAGGGCTTATCCTCACAAACTTTGGCCAATCCATTACTATGCAGGTGACTGAAATTGGTTATGAGGAATCTGTTCTAATGATTTTTAAAGGCTATGTGAACGGAAATTTTTCAACACTCATTCAGCACGTCAGCCAATTAAACTTCTTGCTTACTGCTATAGAAAAAGAACCGGGGCGGCCCAAAAGAACTATTGGCTTTGTTCTTCCGAAAAAATAACCTTTTCCATACGCTGTAGAATACATTCTATATTCTGCAGCGTATTTTGTTGTTCCCCTAATACATCCAAAATCATTAGGCCTACCGATTGTGTCATAGGGATTCCGTTTGCTTTGTTTGTTTGGATTTCTTTCCCTAATACTTCTTTTTGCTCCTCTGTGTAAAATACCTCCTTCATTTTCCTCACCTCGCTTTCTGTGTCTTTTAGACACATTATAGTGTATTACGGACCCATTTGTCAAGACTTTCTTGTGTCTTTTAGACACTTTTTCTTGACATATTGGATAATGAATGCTACTATGGGCTTAAGCAGAAAGAAAAGAGGTGAACAAATGAGCGAAAGAATCGTGGAATTAAGAAAAGCTTTAGGGCTTACTATGGAGAAATTCGGCGAACGGCTTGGCGTAAAAAAATCTGCTGTTAACAAATGGGAAAAAGGTGAAAACAATATTACCGACCAAATGGTCAAGCTTATCTGTCGGGAATTTAATGTTGACCCATACTGGCTGGAAACAGGAGAAGGCGAAATGTTCATTGAGGCTGATTTTGCAATTTATGATAAAATCGACCAGATCATGGCCGGGGAGAACGACTTACATAAAAATGTAATTAAAATGGCGGCTAACCTAGATACAGAGGAGCTTCTTGTCATTGCACGTATGATCCATGAGTTTTCCGAATTATCAAAAAAGGAGAACTGAATCAGTTCTCCTCCAGATATAGATGCCGAACCAGCAGATAGATCCTTTTGAGCATTTCCTGGTTTTTCATCTTGCTTACTAAGTAAATGATTGCTTTTTGATAATTCATCATATGCAAGCCCTCCCATCTGCCGGAACCTGGGCCTTTAGCCCTGATAAAAAATGTCCAAAATATCTGCATTTAATGCCATCGAAAGCCGATAGACCGTTTCGATTGTTGGATTTTTAATTTTTCCATTTTCGATCCCGCCAATTGTGCTTCTGGCTACTTTAGATTTTTGGGCTAACTGCTGTTGGCTCCATCCTTTTTTCCATCTCAGTTCTTGTAATCTGTTTTCCATACACCTATCCTCCTGGATAAATTGTACGGAAAATATGATTTTATATCTACAGGTAAATTATACCACGTAAATTGGACGGAAGGTTGGCCACTTTTTGGGAAATTCCCTATCTGATAATGTAGAAATAATCTCCTTCCTATGTTATAATGTATTTGTTTTTATGCTTTTTCAACATAATAACAAAAATCTAAAGAAAAGAGGAATCTATCATGAAAAAGAAACTATTCATCCTTTTGTCACTTTTCGCCTTATCTATGGTTCTTGCAGCCTGTGGTGGCAAGGAGCCAGAAGCCGGCGAGCCTGCTACCACATCAGATGTGGGAAGCATTACTCCGGAAGAGGATAACGAAGCAACCGGGCCTGAAGAATCTCCAGATAGTGCCCAACCGGAGGAAATCCCTGAGAGCAATGCTGAACCTGAAAACATTCCAGAGCCACCTCTGGAAGATGAAAAAACGGAAAAGACACTTGATGATCTCGAAGCTTATTTATCCAGCCAAGGGTTGCTGTCCGGAGAGCGTGTCCAAATGGGCGCCGATTTGATCGGTGCCGTTGCGGGATTCAAATACAAGGGGTCTATCGGCGAAATCTATGAATATGACACAGGAGCTGAAGAATATAAAAAACTGTCTAATGGGGAAGAGATCCCAATCAAGGGAATGGAGGGCTATACAATGAAAGCAATTTCTATAAACGGAAAGTTTGTTTTATTTGGTGATGATGCCCCACAGGATTTAATTGATGCTTTTAACGCTTTTGAATAAAGGTTGCACCGGTGCAACCTTGACAAAATAAAAACCGCCCCTGCGCCAACAGGAGCGGCCTGGTGCATCCAGAAGAATGTACCTCAACCAATGTTATTATATCATTCTTCTGGGAACAGTGCAACCGGATATTTCCGGTAGCTGTTCTTTTTTATACCCATTTTTAAGGAGGAAACTTATGTGGAGCGAAAAACTACCCAATGGAAAAGTCAGATTTGCAGAACGCTATGAAGATCCGCTGACCGGTACACAGAAAAAAATCTCCGTGACCATGGACAAGGACACAGCAGCGGCCCGTAAACAGGCCCAGGCGGCCCTACAGGATAAAATAAACGCCAAGTTAGACAATTACCTGTATGGACAGAAAAAAGACGATCTGACGCTTTCTGGCCTTGTCGAGCTGTACCGCAGGAGCCAGAAACAATCTGTTGCCCCATCCACCTATAAGCGGAATTATCATGCCGCCAACACAATCATGCATATTTTAGGGGAATCCACCCTTGTTTCCCGCCTGAATGCCGGTTATGTCAAGGAGCACTTCCAGGCCGCCATAGAGTCCCCCGGCTCCTACAATGAGCGCCTGACCCGGTTTAAGGCCCTGATCCGGTGGGGCTACGAGAACGACTATATATCGGATATTCACTATCTGGATAAAATAAAGCCTCTGCCGGATCGGGAGAAAAAGGAAAAGCTCCAGGACAAATTTCTGGAAACCCATGAGCTGCAGAAGCTGCTCCAGGCCATGACCATACCGAAATGGCGATATCTGGCGGAGCTTACCGTCCTTTCCGGTATGCGTTGCGGGGAGGCCATTGCCCTCCATATGGTTGATGTGGACTTTGAGAGCCACACCATCACTGTGAGTAAGAACTATGATATCATCAATAAAATTACCACGCCGCCCAAAACCCTCTCCTCCAACCGGGAAATCTATATGCAGCCGGAGCTGGAAAAGCTCTGCAGGGAGATCCGGCGCTACACGCTGGCCGGGAGGCTGAAATACGGATACCAGTCTGATCTCTTTATGTGCGGCGTGAACGGGGAGCACCTGGCCTATGCTGCCTACAATAAATATCTGGGGGAAACCTCACAGCGGATCCTGGGGCGCAAGGTCACCACGCACATTATGCGCCATACCCATGTATCCCTCATGGCAGAGGCCGGGATCCCCCTTGAGGCCATCACCAGGCGTGTGGGCCACGAGAGCAGCAGCATCACCAGGCAAATCTACCTCCATGTCACCAAGAGCCAGGAGGAGAAGGATCGGGAACAGCTGAAAATGGTGAAAATTTTATAGTTTGCCCCATTTCTGCCCCATTTTTCTATGCAAGACAATAAAAAACCCCGCAAACATCATGTTTACCGGGTTCCTGTTCCAAAGGTAGAAAGCCGAAGAAGGGACTCGAACCCTCGACCTACGCATTACGAATGCGACGCGCTACCAACTGCGCCACTTCGGCTTATCGCCCTCGCGACCTATTTATTATATCTTTTTTTTCTTCATTTTTCAAGCCCTTTTTTATATTTTTTTCACGAAAAAAAATGTACCAAAAATAATTCAAAAATAATCTGCAATTTATACCAATTCCTATTGACATTTTCTTAACAATATAATAAAATTCACTTTGTTTATAATTATTAAACTTTCAATATACAATCACTTTTATTTTCATCCATTGCACTTTTCTTTTCATCTATTGCATCAAGGCAATGGTAAAGCTATATTAAAGCTATATTATAAAGCTAAATTGTGAGCCTATATTGTAAGATTACATCATGAATTCTATTGTGACACGTAAGGACAAACACATGCATCAGACTGGAAGGAAGTGCCTGAAATGGATATTGGAAATCGAATGAAGGAATTGCGCATACAATACGGCCTCACACAGCAGGAGCTGGCGGACCGCAGCGAGCTCTCCAAGGGCTTTATTTCGCAGCTGGAGCGGAATCTCACCTCTCCCTCTATCGGGACCCTTCTGGATATTATCCAGTGCCTTGGCACCACCCCGGCGGAATTTTTTACCGACGAGGAGCCGGAGCAGCTGGTATTTAAGGATGAGGACTATTTTGAAAAGGAGGATGAGGAGGCCGGCAGCCGGATCGAATGGCTGGTTCCCAATGCCCAGAAGAACTCCATGGAACCGCTGAGGCTGACGCTTAAGCCCCAGGGTACCTCTCCCATCTATGAGCCCCATGAGGGCGAGGAATTCGGGTATGTGCTGAAAGGGGCGGTCAAGGTATTTTATGGGGCCCGCAGTTTTGTGGTCCGCCAGGGTGAATCCTTTTATTTTCACTCCGGCAAAAAACATTACATTGAGTGTACCGGTGGACGGCCCGCATCTCTGATCTGGGTGTCCACTCCCCCAAGCTTCTAAGGAGGAGCATACGATGGATAAAAAACTGGTTGATCTTAAGAATCTCACAAAATCCTATGACAACAGCATTGTCCTGGACAATTTGAACCTCTACATCCGGGAAAATGAATTCCTGACCCTGCTGGGCCCCTCCGGCTGCGGCAAGACAACCACGCTGCGGCTCATCGGCGGCTTTGAGCAGCCTGACAGCGGGCAGATTATCTTCGACGGCGCCGACATCACCGCCCTGCCTGCCAACCAGCGCCAGTTAAATACCGTATTTCAGAAGTACAGCTTATTTCCCCATATGAATATTGCGGAAAATATTGCCTTTGGCTTAAAGATCAAGAAAAAATCAAAACAATATATTGAGGATAAGATCAAATACGCCCTAAAGCTTGTGAACCTGGACGGCTTTGAGAAGCGCAGTGTGGATTCCCTAAGCGGCGGCCAGCAGCAGCGGATCGCCATAGCCCGGGCCATTGTCAATGAGCCCAAGCTCCTGCTTCTGGATGAGCCCCTGGGGGCCCTGGATCTTAAGCTCCGCCAGGATATGCAGTATGAGCTGATCCGGTTAAAGGAGGAGCTTGGCATTACCTTTATATATGTAACCCATGACCAGGAGGAGGCCCTCACCATGTCCGACACCATTGTGGTCATGAACCAGGGCTACATCCAGCAGATCGGCACCCCGGAGGATATTTATAATGAACCGAAGAATGCCTTTGTGGCTGATTTTATCGGGGACAGCAACCTGGTGGACGGCCTGATGCTTCAGGACCGCCTGGTGGAGGTTTTGGGTGTTAAGCTTCCCTGTGTGGACGAAGGCTTTGGCCGCAACAAGGCAGTGGATGTGGTAATCCGCCCGGAGGACGTGGAGCTGGTGGCGCCGGAGCAGGGCTTCTTCACCGGCGATGTCACATCCCTGATTTTCAAGGGCGTCCACTGGGAGATCGAGGTCATGGCAAATGGCTTTGAATGGCTGATCCACACCACACAGATGCATGAGGTCGGCTCTCATGTGGGTCTTCGGGTAGATCCCTTCAATATTCAGATCATGCGCAAGCCGGAAAACAGCGCGGAAGAGGCGGTGGAGACAGATGAATAAGTGGAAACGCCAGTTCCTGGCCGGACCGTACCTGATCTGGATTGCGGGCTTTCTTGTTCTGCCCCTGGCATTTATCCTGTACTATGCCCTCTCCCGCTCAGACGGCAGCCTTACCTTAGAGAATATTTTGGCCATTGCCTCTCCGGTTCACCGCAAGGCCCTGCTCCTGTCCCTGCGGATTGCCCTTATATGTACGTTTTTCTGCATCGTACTCTCCTATCCGCTGGCAATGATACTGAACAAGATCAGAAGCAGGCACCAAAATTTAATCGTATTTATATTTATTTTGCCCATGTGGATGAACTTTATGTTAAGGATTCTGGCCTGGAAAATGCTGCTGTCCAACAATGGTGTTATCAACAGCATTCTGGAGTTTTTGGGCCTTCCCGGCATTGATATTTTAAATACACCCACCGCAGTGATTTTCTGCATGGTGTACGACTTTTTGCCCTTTATGATCCTTCCCATTTACAATTCCATGGCCAGGATCAGCCCGGACCTCATCGAAGCAGCACGTGATCTGGGGGCAGGCAATGCACGGGTATTTTTCAAAATCATCCTGCCCCTGACTGTGTCCGGCGTTGTCAGCGGCATTATCATGGTATTTATTCCTGCTTTAACTTCCTTTGCAATCTCCGATCTTTTAGGCGGCGGCAAGGTTCTGATGATCGGAAATGTCATCGAGCAGTCCTTTATGCAGGAATATAACTGGAATCTGGGAAGCGGTCTCTCCTTTGTGCTGATGATTTTTGTTATTGTCAGCATGATGCTGATGAATTCCCACGACAAAGAGGGAGGAGGTGCCGGAATATGGTAAAAAAAGCCGCAGAACGGTTCTATCTGGGATTGATCTTCCTGTTTTTGTATCTTCCCATTATCGTGCTGATTGTCCTCTCCTTCAATGACTCCAAATCCAGAGTCTACTGGGGAGGCTTCACGCTGAAATGGTATCAGCGGATGTTCCGCAGCAGCAACATCCTGAACGCCTTTGGCACTACCATCCTGATCACGCTGGCCTCCGCATTGTTTGCCACCCTGATCGGTACCCTGGCAGCCCTGGGGATCCATGCCATGAAATCCAGGGGCCAGGCCATTATGCTGGGCGCCACCAATATCCCGCTGCTGAATGCAGACATTGTAACCGGCCTGTCCATGATGCTGCTGTTTGTGCGCTTTACCAAGCTTGGCCTGTCTACGGTGCTGGTGGCCCATATCACCTTTACGATCCCTTACGTGATCCTGAATGTGCTTCCCAAGCTGAAGCAATGCAGCATCAGCACCTATGAGGCTGCCCTGGATCTTGGCGCAACGCCCCTGTATGCTTTTTATAAGATCCAATGGCCCCAGATCCGTTCCGGTGTGTTTTCCGGCTTCCTGATGGCCATGACCATGTCCCTGGACGATTTTTCCGTCACCTATTTTACCAAGGGCGCCGGCATCAACACCCTGTCCACCATGATCTACACGGAAATGCGCAAGGGAATTATTCCGGAAATGTACGCACTTTCCACGATCCTGTTTTTCATTGCATTCCTGCTTCTGCTGGTGATGAACTTTGCATCCTCCGGCCGGGAGCATAAAAAAATAAAAGAAAGGCGAAGAACATAAAATGAAAAAACATTTAATTTCTTTATTCCTTGGCGTATTTTCCATATTTGGAGCACTCAGCCTCTCCGGCTGCGGCAATTCCTCCTCCGAGAATTCCCTGACAGTCCTCAACTATGGGAAATACATTGATCCCATTGTCCTGGATATGTTTGAGGAGGAGACCGGCATCCATGTGGACTATGAGGAGTATGTCACTCCGGAAAATATGTACACCAAGTACAAGGCCGGCTCCATTGACTATGACCTGATCTGCACCTCGGACTATATGATTGAAAAGCTCATCCAGGAGGGGGAGGTCCTTGAAATGAATTACGACAAGATCCCCGGCATTTCCAACCTGGATGAGAGCTATTTTGAATTCTCCAAGGCCTTTGACCCCGAGACAAAATATACGATGCCCTACTTCTTCGGCACCGTTGGAATCCTCTATGACACCACCAAGGTGGATGCGGCTGACGTCACCACCTGGGGCGCTCTGTGGGACGAGAAATACAGCGGGCAGATTATCATGGCCGACAGCGTCCGCGATGCCTTTATGGCTGCTTTGAAATACCGGGGGCACTCGCTCAATACCACGGATGAGGCACAGCTTCTGGAGGCGCAGGAGCTGTTGATCCAGCAGCGTCCTCTGGTTTACTCCTATCTGGTGGATGAGGCCCAGGATGAGATGATCGCGGAAAATGCCGCCATGGCCCTGGTCTATTCCGGGGAGGCTGCATTGGCCATTGACCTGAATGACAAGCTGGCCTTTTCCGTACCCCAGGAGGGCTCCAACATGTGGATCGATTCCTGGTTCATCCCCAAGACCTGCGTCCATTCGGAAAATGCCGAAAAGTTCCTGGATTTCCTCTGCCGCCAGGATATCGCCCAGCTGAATTTTGATTACGTATATTACGCCACACCCAACAAAGCCCTCTTCGATTCCCTGGATGCCGAGCTCCAGAACAACAGCGTGATTTTTCCGGGGAATGAGGTTCTTAGCAACTGTGAGGTTTTGAAATCTCTGGATCCGGAATCCACAAAACGCTACAATGACCTCTGGAAGGAAATGAAATCCAAAAATTAAAAAAGAAAAAAATATTTGATTTTTTTCCCAAATTATGTTATAGTAAATCCACGCAGGCTCCTGCGTGGATTTTATTTCTATCACGATTCCCCAAATAACCTCATATCTTTCCCCAATACCGGAGGTTATTTTATGACTTATGAATTATTTAAAGAGGCCGTCATGGCTGAACTCACCAACCACTTTCCCCCTGACACACAGATCACCATACACAGTCTGTCTCACAACAACGGTGTACATCTGGATGGATTGACCATTTTGGAAGCCGGATGCAATGCAGCTCCAGCTATTTATCTGGAGGGATATTACGGGATGCTGTCTCAGGGCTACAGCTTTTTACAGATTTATCAGAAGATCCTTGACGCTTACCGAAGCCTTCGCCTTCAGGCTTCGGTTGATCTCTCATTTTTCGATGATATTACACACCTGAAGAAGCGGATCGTATGTAAATTAATCCATTATGAACGCAACCGTGAGTTATTGGCACAGATTCCGCATGTTCCTTATCTGGATCTTGCCATTGTATTTTACAGCCTGTTATCTGCCGATTCTACCAGCTTCACAACCGTCCTGATCCGAAATTCCCACCTGAATCGCTGGAACATTACGTCCTGGCAGCTCTTCTCGCTGGCCATGACCAATACCCCGTTGCTGCTAAAGTCCCGCATTGATAATCTTGCAGAGCTCCTGCTTGCCCATGCTCCCAAGTGCATGCCTTGCGGCACAGACATTCCTCTTATAGAAAAAATAAACTCCCCTCTGTATCTTCTTACGAACCAGAACCGTCTGCAGGGCGCTGCATGTATTTTGTATCCAAATATCCTCTCGGATTTTTCTGCCCAAAGAGATAGCGATTTGTATATCATCCCCAGCAGTATCCATGAGGTATTATTACTTCCTGCTTCTGCAGCCATAAGCCTCAATGCGCTCAATGCAATGATTCATGAAGTCAACGGCACGCAGCTTTCTCCCGAAGATATTCTGTCTGATCATGTATATTACTATAACCGAAATAAAAATAAAATCACCTTTTAGCTTATATGCTTGTACTCCAGCCGAATCTTATCGGCAATCAATGCAATAAATTCTGAATTGGTGGGCTTTCCCTTTCCGTTGTTGATGGTATAGCCAAACAATTCATCAATGGTATCCATTTTTCCCCGGCTCCAGGCCACCTCAATCGCGTGTCGGATTGCCCGTTCTACGCGGCTGGGCGTGGTCTGGTACTTCTTAGAAATTGTAGGATATAAAATTTTAGTTATGGAATTGAGCATTTCAATATCCATGACTGACATTACAATTGCTTCCCGTAAATATTGGTAACCCTTGATATGTGCCGGAACTCCAATCTCATGGATGATATCCGTTACCTCACTCTCCAGATTCTTCTCCCTGCTGCCCTCCGGCTTTCTGGGAATCTCGCCGCCACGCCAGCGTTCCTCGGCAGATGCATAGCTGCGCCTCATCTTCACATGCTTAATCCGGTTGATGATAACCTCTTTGTCAAAGGGCTTCATAATGTAATAATCTGCACCCAGCGCAAAGGCATCCTCCGTGATCTTCTCCTGGCCGATGGCTGTCACCATGATAAAGGACGGCCTCTTCTTCAGGCTGGTGTCCTTCCTTACCTTGTCCATCACTGACAGGCCGTCCAGCTTCGGCATAACAATATCTAACAGTACGACGTCCGGCTCCTTCTTCTTGATCAGGTCATAGGCCTCTTCACCGTCTTTTGCAATACCTGCCACCTGCAATTCATCGTCCCCGGTTACAATATCCCTCAACATTTCTGCAAACATTTTATTATCGTCCGCAATTGCTACTTGTAGCTTCTCCATTTCTTTCCCTCCTGCTGTTTAGATTATTATTTGACTTAATTTCGCGAAACAAGAAACTATTTGTATTATAAGCTACACAATCCTCAGTTTCAATCTGAATCAATCTGCTATCTTCGACGGCAAACCACTTATTTCTCCCTCCCTTCGCTGATTTTTGTCAAAAGATGCAATTTTTTCCAGATTACTACCAGGCGATAAAAGAAATATATCACATTTCCTGTCGAATAATATCGCTCAGTTTCTTTTTTAACATCTTTTTTGCTTTCATACCATACTATCTGGCGAAATATTTAAGTTTTTCTTAATATTATTTTTATAATTAATATATATGGATATCAACAGTATTTCGGCTTTTTCCGCCTCTTATCTATTTAGTACCTCCGCTGCGCCGCGGACGGGCATCGAGGGCAGTTATCTCCTCAAATGAGACAATTTCAGGGACGGATTGCTACAAAATCTTGATTTCCTCCTTCAGACCGCTGATCTGTACTTCCAGCTCCTTTCTCACTATCCCCTTATCCTGTTTCCTGGTGTTATGTGGTATTCTTGCTTTCCCTTTCGGTACTCCCGTCTACCTTCGCTTGACCTGTTTTGTTACTATTCACGGCCCGGGGGCCGCTCATAGCAACGATTCGGGGCGATATTCCGAATTTTGCTGCGCAA
>CAJUQB010000035.1 GCA_910588285.1 uncultured Lachnospiraceae bacterium | reverse complement strand
TAGTATACCACAATCCGGGAATAACATAAAGGTATTTGAAATCATTTATACTAGGTTTTGAGAGAAACGACGGAAGTCAGGTATCATTCCATAAAAGGGCTGTCAAACTTATCGAATAAAGGGGCAAAACTGCTTCATCAAAGCCTCGCTTGCTATTAACTCTGACGGAATCCACGGAACGCCACATTCCTATTCATGTACAGATCATAACAAATCTTTTCATTATTTTCCCGTTGAAGCTCCTGGTAACGGTTGATCAATTTTTTATTGGCATGGTACAATGCTTCATGCACTTCATTATCCGTATAATCTGTGAAATTCACTGCTAGCAAATCAGAATTCACATGCTTATTTTCATAGAAATCTTCTGTAGACTCTACGAGGCCATGGTCCAGAGCATACTGAAATAGCTCGGTTCCGGGATAGGGTGTTACCGGCCGAATTGTACGCATCTGAGCGTGGTCGTCATATTTCAGCAAAAAGTCTACTGCGTCATCAATCGCACTTAATGGCTCATGAATATTACCATATATGAGGTTGAGACCGGGACTGATGCCTACCTTTAAGGTATTTTCTACTCCCCGGACAATCATATCCCGGGTTAATCCCTTGTGCATCACCTTCAAGGTTTCGTTATCCAAAGACTCAATCCCATAATTGATGAATACGCAGCCAGCCTCCTTCATCTTTTCCAATACATCAATGTCCGCAAAATTTAGCCGTCCATTACAGTCCCATTTTACCTGAATATTGGCGTCGATAAAAGACTGGCATAGCTCCAAGGTTCGCTCACGGGAGCTCATTAAAAGCTCGTCGGAGAAAGCGATATATTTTATGTTGTAGGTCTCCTTTAAATATTTAATTTCCGCAATAATGCTTTCGGGGCTGCGCGGGCGAAATCCTTTATCCAAACGATAACAGAAGTTGCAGGCAAAAATACAGCCGCGCCCGGACAGCATTGGCATACAGCGCTCATTTGCGCGGATATTAGGCAGACGCAGTAGGGAATAATACGTCATATCAAACAAATCATAGGCGGGCCATGAGATCTCATCTATATTCTGTATCAACTCCCTTGGTTTTGTGCGGACAAAGGTTCCATTTTCATCCAAATATGCAATTCCGTCCACCGATTCCAGGCTGCGTTTCCCTGCAAAAGCATCCAAGATCTCTACAAACGTAATTTCTCCCTCCCCGATACCAACCAGATCGGCTCCTGTTTTATGTAAGAAAAATTCCGGATCGGAGGCTGGCCCATGTCCCCCGATCGTATATTTAAAATGTCTTCGATTCTGGGAAGCGTTGATGGCTTTTGACAAGCTCA
Source organism: uncultured Lachnospiraceae bacterium (assembly GCA_910588285.1). Taxonomy (GTDB): domain Bacteria; phylum Bacillota; class Clostridia; order Lachnospirales; family Lachnospiraceae; genus 14-2. The sequence continues at coordinate 44,995 of CAJUQB010000035.1, read as the reverse complement.
GCAATTTGCGGTACTGATAATAACCACCAATTACGCTGACCTCTACCACATCAAAGCTATGCTCATCTAAATAGGCTGTCAGATGACTGTCAGGCCAGTGATAGATGTCCTGCTGGTATATGGTTATCTCGTGGCCTGCATTGCGTGTCGCGCTGGCTAGGTATGCCAGCCCTTGAGGAAACCAGCTAATATAGGAATCGTTGTCGTATACTACCATTAAAATTTTCATATTGTGCTCCTCTTTTATAAATTTATCCTCATTCTACTGCAATGCTCCGACCGTTTCCTCTGTCAATGGAATCAAAATATCAATACATTGCTTTACTAATTCCAGATATATAATTCCCTGCCTTGCAATTTCGAGCCCTTCCGCCTCTAAATTATCTTCCTCATAAAATTGCTCGCTGGTAATCAGATAATCTGCAACAGACAAAGTGTTTGATACAATTGCAAATAATTCGTGTCCTTCTAAATTTTGCGTTATCTTTTTTATTTTATTTAATACCTGCAAATAGGCCGTTTTATCAAGTTTTCCATTACAGCATATATTTTGCAGTTTTTTGTAATAACGAATCCCCTTTTGCGCCTCTTTTTTCAAATTTCGAAACATAGTAGGGATGGTATTCAAATAGTCAACAGCTTTTTTTCGGGATTCTTCATTAAAAATGGGCTGCAGCTTTGAAAAACATTCTTCCAAATTTACTTCCCTGTGACACTCACGTTCAATGGCCTCTGCTAAAGTTATTATTTCTGTTCCCTGAATCTTGGCGCCGCCTTCCGTCGCATTCATCACATGAATTCCTTCACAGCCATTGATATAGTAATTAAACCAATCCAAATAATATTTGAAATCCTGACGTGTAGGTACCTTGTCCTCATAATTGCCTTCGACCATCATTGAATGGCTGGTGTCAATTTCATCCATCTTATCCTGAAAGGTGCCATCTGCATGGGTGCGGTTTCCGGTTAGCGCCAGATCTTGTCCCACTAAAATGATCCGGGAAAAGCCTAATTTATATACCAGAGAAAAAGCGCTGCATGCCACAGATCCACCGCAGGATACCGAACTGAACGGGATGCCGTTCATTGTAAATAAATTAAATATAAATTTTTGCCCCTCAAAATAGAATAATTTCTTCCCTTCATGATGTGCCAGTACATCTTTTGCGGATGTTATACTGGGCATAAGAGGAATCCGTTTGGCCTCTTCAAAATCAAACAGTTTAAAGGGCTTTAATCCATCAACGATTACATACAGGTCCGGTATAATACCGGCATTTACCAATGGCCTTACCGCAGTATCGACGGCAACAATAAAAGCATGATTTTTGGCCTTCTTTAGTTCATGTATATTCTTGTTTAAGGATGGGCCTGCGGAAACAATTATCGCAGGAATATCTGTGGGAATCACATTACATAACTGCGTTGTTATGCTGCCGTCACATAAGTATTGGATATTGTGAAATAAATTATCCGCCTCTACAGAAGAATAACGAACACCGGTATTTCGTCCAACAATTATTTCGCTGGAAATTCTGTCTAAATTTTTTAAAAAATGTACAATTTCTTTCGGGTATAATTTGTCATAATTCGGACAGACATAGCTCTTCATAAATCCCACATTTGCAAGGTCAAGGAAGGATTTTATCACACCGTTCATTTCTTCTTCATTGATGCCGTTTATAACCAATCCTAACGCACGGTTCTCAAAATACAATGTAATATCTACTTCTTTCAGAAGAGTTAAAAATATTGTCAAGGAGGGCTCATATACCATAATATTAATGGCTTTATCTGTATTACGGAGAAGCTCCTGCATCAAAGCAACGTTTCCCATTCCTACAATATAGATTGGCGTGGCACGGTTTAGTTTTCCCCATCGCTCTAGTACTCTTGCGGCGGTTTGTTTTGGTTCCCGTTTTCCATTTAAATACAAATAATAACTGTCGTTCTTTATTCTTAAAATGGGGGCTCCATCCGCTGCTGTTTCCACCTCTACTGTAATCTTTTCTTCTGGTATAAGTTCATCATTCTGAATCATTGATGCAATGGCAGGAAAACGTTTTTGCAGGGCTTCCATATTTTTTTTATAGATGTCTTTATTCAATGGTGCATGCCTCCTTTAGTGTAGTCAATTCCCGCTCTGTAGAGAAAAATAACTCCAGGAATTTTAGCAATCCATATTCCATGGTATCCTCCAAGATAACAGCATCTTGAAAATTAAGTCCGAGCTCCAGATCTTTTAGGATGTCCAGAAGTAAAAGCTGCAGGGTCCGATAATCCTGCTCTTCTATTCCATATGCGTTGAAGGACATAAATTCATTTGTAAATGAATTCAGATACGGTAAGATTTCTTTCACCCGGTCTGAAATATTTTTTTTCTGGTATACGGCAAACTGTACGCAGCTTGTATATACCATTTGATATAATTCGGATAATTCCATAAGCCCTCCCGTTCTTTTAATTTGAAAACGAGCTGGCAAAACTGCCAACTCGTTTCCAATTCTTTATTATGATGTTTCCAAATATTCTGCCAATTACTGAAGGAGAGACAATACTCCCTGATTCGACTGATTAGCCTGAGCAAGCATAGACTGGCCAGCCTGAGCAAGAATGTTGTTCTTGCTGTACTCAACCATCTCAGAAGCCATATCGGTATCACGGATACGGGATTCTGCTGCCTGGGTATTCTCAGCTACGTTGTCCAGGTTGGCGATTGTATGCTCCAGTCTGTTCTGCAGTGCACCAAGAGCGGAACGCTGGGTAGATACTCTGTTAATAGCTTCCTGAACCTTTGTGATGGTCTCGTTTGCGGTCTTGTAATCATCTACACGTGCACCATAACGGAACTCACCCTTGGAAACAGTAGCATTTGCAGTAGATATTACTACATACTTCTGGAAATCATCCGTAATAGCATTTGATACCTGTGCCTGCTGATCTGCCCGATAGCATTTTAATGCAAGGGATGCTGCTATAAAGCGCTTTTCTTTTCCGTCAATTGTTGCTTTGTAATAAATAGAACCGGTACCTTCATCGTACTGTGCCGTAAAGTTTGTAGATGTTCCAATTTTTGCACTTGCAGATTTCTTAAATAAAGCGATCGCGCAAGCCATATTTTTGGATACAGCAGACTTGGGCTTATAAGTATAGGACATTCCCTGATATTTTACTGATATAGGAGTTGTTCCGCCCTGTACTACATTTTCTTTGCCCAGTCCTAATTCGGTAGCGTTCATACAGTCAATGGAAATAGCAATCTTCTGATTTGCATTAGCGCCAACCTGAAGATTCTTGTTCTTGAAGTTACCATTGAGCAAACCCTGCTTATTGAACTGTGTTGTTTCGGAAATTCTATCTAGCTCATCGGTCAGAGCTGCCAATTCCTGATTAATAGCATCACGGTCAATATTCTGGTTGGTGTCGTTCGCGCCCTGTACAGCCAGCTCATTCATTCTCTGCAGAATGCTGTGGGCCTCATTCAAAGCGCCTTCAGCGGTCTGAATCAGAGAAACGCCATCCTGTGCGTTGGTGGATGCACGGTTCAAGCCACGAACCTGGCTTCTCATCTTCTCGGAAATCTTCAAACCGGCAGCGTCATCGCCTGCACGATTGATTCTATAACCGGAAGATAACTTCTCGGATGATTTTGCCTGTGAACTGGTGGTGATACCTAACTGACGGTTAGAATTCATAGCTGTAAGATTGTGCTGTACTACCATTGCCATAATTAATTCCTCCTTGAATTTACTGCAGCTTCCATGCTGCAGGATTGATATTTATCCTGATGGGATATCCTATCCCTTCGGATCTACATTGTCTTCTGCCGCCCCAGCCCCTAGGATAGCTGTGATTGGCAGGACGCAACTTTTTGGTTAAAATGTTGCATGAATTGCATGGGTAAAGCAGGACAACAGAATCATGATTCCGGTGCTGGAATATCTTCCCGGACCCAGAGATGGTTACAATTCACGGCCGATTAAGACTTTTTAATGTGGTTATGTGTTGCAATGCATACATAATCGTATAGGAGGAAGAAAATGGAATTCATGAAACAGTACGATGAGCGTTCCGGTATCACTTATGCATATGAACCCCATTCTAATTGGGAGCTGCGGAAAACGGAAGATTTTTATGGAAATGCGGCTGCTTAGTTGCTATAATGTATTTGAGCAGAATCTGAGGCAGAAAATAGTTTGAAGATGACGAGGAGCGTGGAAAGAGATGGAGATGAGAAAGAAGAAACTTCCAATAGGGATTGAAAATTTTGAAAAACTTCGTTCCGATGATTTTTATTATATTGATAAAACCGGGCTGATCGGGGAACTCCTTAACAACTGGGGAGAAGTGAATCTGTTCACCCGTCCCAGAAGATTTGGGAAAACGCTGAATATGAGTATGCTGGAATACTTTTTCTCACTGAATGGGGATAAGCGTATTTTTGAGGGGCTGGACATTTCAAGGGAAACTGGGATCTGTGAGGAACATATGGGAAGATATCCGGTTATTTCAGTTTCCCTGAAAGGGATTGACGCGAGATCCTATGAGATTGCTTATCAAATGGCAGCTCAGATTATCATTGAAGCGGCGGCAAAGTTCTATTTCCTTTTAGAAAGTGAAAAGCTGAATGAACATGATAAAGCAGTATATCGAAAACTTTTGGATGATAATATGAATGAAGGTACGCTCGGCAGCAGCTTGAGGCAGTTGTCGGGGATGCTGGAAAAGCATTATGGTACAAAGGTGGTCCTGCTGATTGATGAATATGATGTCCCATTGGCAAAAGCTCATGCGAACGGATATTATGACCAGATGCTCTCTCTGGTCCGAAGCCTGCTTGGAGAGGCGCTGAAGACGAATAGAAGCCTGAAATTAGCGGTGTTGACTGGGTGCCTGCGGATTTCAAAGGAGAGTATCTTTACCGGGCTTAACAACCTGAAAGTACTGACAATTGCAGATGAGCGCTTTGACGAGTACTTCGGTTTTGCAGACAAAGAGGTGAAAGACCTTCTGGAGTATTATGGGGTAATGGATCATTATGAGGAAGTAAAAAGATGGTATGACGGTTACCAGTTTGGAAATGCAGAGGTATACTGCCCGTGGGATGTGCTGAACCATTGCGACAGGATCAGAAGCGCGCCTCATGCACAGCCGGAAAATTATTGGATCAACACCAGCAGCAATGACGCGGTGAAACGGTTCATTCAGGAATCGGCCAATGCGACGACCAAACGGGAGATTGAGCGTCTGGTGGCAGGGGAAGTCATTATAAAGGAGATCCATCAGGAACTCACGTATGCGGAAGTTTACCAGAGCATTGACAATATCTGGAGCCTTCTTTTTACTACCGGTTATCTGACCCAGCGTGGGAGGGCAGAAGGCAGGCAGATGAAACTGGCGATCCCCAATATGGAAATCCGGGATATTTTTGAGACGCAGATCATGGAATTCTTTAAGGAGAACGTCCGGGAAGACGGGGAGCTGCTGAACCGTTTCTGTAATGCTTTGCAGAATGAGGATGCGGAAAATGTGGAGAAGATTTTCACAGAATATTTAAGGAAGACCATCAGTATCCGGGATACGGTCGTCAGAACAGAGATGAAAGAAAATTTTTATCATGGTGTTCTGCTTGGAATTTTAGGAGTGAAACACCGTTGGGGCGTTTCTTCCAACCGGGAAATGGGAGAGGGTTATGCGGATATCCTTGCAGAACCGGATACCGGGGATATGGGGATCATCATAGAAGTAAAGTATGCCCATGACGGAGATCTGGACGGGGCATGCAAGGAGGCATTAAAACAGATCGAATATACAAAGTATGAAGATGACCTTGAAGACGACGGGGTAGAAAATATCCTGAAATACGGGATTGCATGTTATAAAAAGCGTTGTAAGGTCATGCTGGCAGAAAAAAGATAAAAGAAATACAGTTATAGGAAAGCTCTGGGATAAGCATGTTTCAGGGCTTTTTTATGCCATCTGACAGTGGGAAGGGGGCAGTGGCAGTTCAAAAGAACCGGTTCATCGCTTACAAAGCTTTGATGCTGCCATCATAATTGAGGCTATGGGCAATTTGACGGAGGATAACTGCCAATCAAATAAAGGGAGAATGTGGATATAAGAACTAAAATAGAGAGATTTATACAAAATGCAGGAAGAACCATCCATGAATGAGGATATCCAGGAACAGCAAAAAATCCCAAAAGAAAGGTTATTCACAAAATGAAAAAGGGCGTTGATTCTTACCTGTTGTCGTTGAGTGGCCTTTGCCACGCCCCGGCTTTGGGCGACCAGCGGAAGCCGCTTGCCTGCTTTTTTGTCAGCTCCGCAACGCGCCCTTTTATCCGGTGTATTTCTGCGTTGTTGTTGGATAAAGCCCATGAAGGGTAGCGCTTGTCATCTATGTGCCATTGTGACGACATTTCCGTTTTCATGGCTTCGATACGTTCAGCGGAAAGGTTGGGCCCTCTCCGGAAAGCGTGTTCCGCAAAAAAATAGTAACATGCATTGAAGTTTAGCGATAAGTTTGCTAAAATACCATTACTAAAAAGCGTGTAAATACACAGAAAAAAGGAGCGCTAATCCCGTTTCGTTTTTTTAATAAAACTACAAAAGAGGAAGGAAGAGGCACATGGGAACAACGCAACCAATTAAGGAGATTAGGCAGATAGAGGAGTTGAAGGAGTTCTATATCAAACGGAAGCCCAACTACAGGAATTATGCTCTTATTTGTCTGGGAATTAATTCCGCATTGCGGATTAGCGATCTGTTATTATTGCGCTGGGGGCAGGTATATGATTTTCAGCAGGGACATTATAAGAAACATATTATGCTGACAGAACAGAAGACGCAGAAAAAAACAAGCATTGCAATTAACGATGGGGCGGTGGCCGGTTTGGAATCCTATCGGAGAAGCCTGGGGGATATTGATGGAGAGGCTTATATTTTCCCGGGAAGATATGGAGATCAGCTGCCGTTAAGCCGTTCACAAGCCTATCGGATCATCAAAAATGCGGCTGAGGAGCTTCATTTTGAAGAGGGAATCAGCTGCCATTCCCTGCGGAAAACCTTTGGATACCACGCATGGAAGAAGGGCGTGCACCCGGCTGTTTTGACAGAAATCTACAATCATTCTTCCTACAAGGTAACAAGAAGGTACTTAGGGATCAATCAGGATGACAAGGATGAAATATTTTTACGGCTGGCATTATAAAATATTTCCGTTCAGCGTTTTGGCTTCTAGACACGAAATTATCACGCCTCTCTTATTTTTGCAATCAACAATTCTGCCCCATCGGCCGATATATACTATAAGTGCTGCATCAGCCGCTGCGGCGGTATGAATTGTGCACATGTCAGTACCATGGAAGGTACGTAGAAAACAGGAGGTTTTGAACGTGAAGCATGAAGAGACATGCAGATTCCTGACGCAGGAAACCAGCAGTGTTGTGGAAGCCATGCAGCAAATTGATGCCACATGTCGTGGAATTTTATTTATTGTAGATGACCAGCAGCGCCTGACAGGTGCAGTGACAGACGGCGATATCCGCCGCTGGCTGATTAAGACCGGAAGCCTGCGGGATCCCGTTTCAAGATTCATGAATAAAAATCCAAAATTTATCTATAAAAAGGAGCTGAACCAGGCACAGGAGATGATGGTAAAGCACACCATTACGGCGCTGCCGGTTCTGGGAAATAAGGGGAATGTCCTTGACATTGTGTTTCGGGCGGAGGTGCCGGAGGCAGTGAAGGAGCAGAGGGAGGGCCTTTCCGATGTTCCTGTGGTCATCATGGCCGGAGGCAAGGGGACGCGGCTGTACCCCTATACCAAGATTCTGCCCAAGCCCCTGATTCCCATCGGAGATATTCCCATTATGGAACGGATTATCCATAAGTTCTGTGAGTACGGGGCAAGGGAATTTCTGGCTACCGTCAATTATAAAAAGAGCATGATTAAATCCTATTTTGCAGAAAACGGGCATGATTACCAGATCACCTATGTGGAGGAGGAGAGACCGCTGGGAACAGCGGGAAGCCTCTGCCTGATCGAAAAAAGCTTTGACCGGCCGTTGATTGTGACAAACTGCGATATCCTGATCCACGCGGATTATGAGGATATTTACCGGCAGCATGTAGAATCCGGCAGCGAGCTTACCATAGTTACGGCACTGAAAAATATTGTGGTCCCCTATGGCGTGATCCATCCCAGTGAAAACGGCGCGATTCTCTCCATGGAGGAGAAGCCGAAGCTTTCCTATTTTGTAAATACAGGGATGTATATTCTGAATCCCGACCTGTTGAAGGAGATCCCACAGGATACCTTTTTCCATATGACGGATCTGTCGGATCGTCTGCTGAAGCAGGGACGCAGAGTGGGCATGTACCCCATCAGCGAGGATTCCTTCCTGGACATGGGAGAATTTGAGGAAATGCGCAGGATGGAAGCAAAGCTGAATCTGAAAGCGGAGTGACAGCAGGATGGAAAAGAAGTTGATTTTGGCAGGCTCCGGCGGCTGTATGCGGGAGCTTCTGTGGCAGATTCAGGAGCTGAACCGCAGGCAGAGTACCTGGGAGGTTCTGGGCTATATAGATATTTCAGCAGCAGATAATCCCCTTCAGGTGGGAGGACAGTCCTATGCATATTTGGGAAATGATACATATCTGCTGAACCGGCAGGAGGAGACCCAGGTGGCAATCTGTGTAGGCAGCAGCAGGCTGCGGCGGCGGATTGCAGAGAAGCTGTCAGAGAATCCCTGGCTGCAGTTTCCCAATCTGATTCTGGCCAATACCTGTATTTGTCCGGATGTGCAGATGGGCCGGGGAAATATTATTTCCATGGACTGCCGGATATCCACCCATGTTGCAATGGGGGATTTTAATTTTCTAAATATGGGAGCTGCGGTCTGCCACGACGGCGTGCTGGCGGATTATGTTACCATGAGTCCGGATGCCAGGCTGGCCGGCAATGTGACAGTGGGAAGCAGCAGTGAGATTGGCATGGGAACCAGAGTGATTCAGGGAATCCGTATCGGAAGCAGCGTAGTGACAGGCGCCGGCAGCGTTGTAATTCGGGACATTCCGGATGGTGTTGTGGCAGTAGGCGTTCCGGCCAGGGCGGCGTCAAAGACATCTGCCAGGACAGAGGAAGAACCGGAAGCGTCAGTCAGGGAAGCGGAAGAATAGGAAGCGTCTGTCAGGATTGCAGATAGAAAGGATGCAGGATGCATATTACAATAATTGCAGAGGCCGGTGTGAACCACAATGGCAGTGTGGCACTGGCAAAAAAAATGATCGAAGAGGCCAGGGCAGCCGGGGCAGATTATATCAAGTTCCAGACCTTTCAGCCGGAAAAGCTGGTGTCCCGCTATGCGGATAAGGCGCAGTACCAGAAGGAGACCACCGGGAGAGAGGAGAGCCAGCTGGATATGCTGCAGAAGCTGGCCCTTAGCCAGGAGGCATTCCGGGAATTGAAGGCCTATTGCAATGAGGTGGGGATTGGTTTTTTGTCTACGCCCTTTGACCTGGACAGCATCTCATTTCTGGAGGAGCTGGGGATGGATTTCTGGAAGCTGCCCTCCGGGGAGGTTACGAACCTTCCTTACCTGATCCGGATTGCACAGACCGGCTGGCCCATTGTGATGTCCACGGGAATGTGCCGGCTGGAGGAGATTGGGGAGGCTTTGGAATGGCTGAAAAAAAGCGGCGCCAAAGAAATCACGCTGCTCCATTGCAATACCCAGTATCCCACCCCTCTGGAGGATGTGAACCTGCGTGCCATGGAGACCCTGAGCCGGCAGTTTGGCCTGCCGGTGGGATACTCCGACCACACGTTAGGGATTGAGGTCCCCATCGGTGCAGCGGCATTGGGAGCGGTTGTGCTGGAAAAGCATTTTACATTGGACAAGACCATGGAGGGGCCGGACCACCGGGCCAGCCTGGAGCCTGGGGAGCTTACGGCCATGGTTCAGGCAGTCCGAGCTATTGAGCGGGCATTGGGAAGTCCGGAGAAGAGGCCTACCGCCTCGGAGGCAGGAAATGCCAGGGCGGCCCGGAAAAGCATTGTGGCCAAAACCGGAATTCAAAAGGGCCAGCCCTTTACCCAGGAGAATCTGACGGTAAAACGGCCCGGAACCGGAATTTCACCCATGCGGTGGTTCGAGCTGCAGGGCCGGGCAGCGAGCCGCGACTATAGGGAGGATGAAGTGATCGGCGAGGAAGAGCTATGAAGAAAATTTGTGTTGTGACAACCACCCGAGCGGAATATGGGCTCTTGTATCCCCTGATACAGAGGCTGCTGGACTGCCGGGAATGGGAGACCCAGGTATTGGTGACAGGAACCCATTTGGAGGCAGAATTCGGAGCGACCTGCCAGGAAATTGAACGGGACAAAATTCCTGTTTTTGCGAAGATTCCCATCCTGGTTCCAGGGGATGATGCGGTGGCTGTCAGCCGGACCATGGCCCGGGCCATAGAAGGATTTGCGGTATATTTCAGCCAGGAGAGGCCGGATCTTCTGATCCTTCTGGGAGACCGGACTGAGCTGTTGGGGATTGCGGCAGCGGCTATGAACCAGCAGGTTCCCATTGCCCATATCCATGGGGGGGAGCTGACCCAGGGGGCCGTGGACGACAGTGTGCGCCATGCCATCACCAAGATGAGCTGTCTTCATTTTGCTTCGGCGGAGGAATACCGGCGCAGAATCATTCAGCTGGGAGAGGAGCCGGAGCGTGTATTTTGCACCGGTGCGCTGGGCGTAGAGAATATTCTGCGGCAGGAGCTGCTGACAAGGGAGGAATTGCAGGGAGCGGCAGAATTTCCGGCAGATCGTGATTACGCGGTGGTGACCTTCCATCCGGTGACCCGGGAGGAGGGGACAGCGCTTTTTCAGGTACAGGAGCTTTTTGCAGCTATGGAACAGCGGAAGGAGCTTTTTTATCTGATCACCAAGGCCAACAGCGATGCCGGAGGGAGGCAGATCAACGCGTATATGGAACAGCGGTCAGCAGGGCAGAGCAATATGAAGGTAGTGCCCTCCCTTGGCATGAAGCGGTATCTGAGTGCGGTAAAATATGCTAAATTTGTGCTGGGCAATTCTTCCAGCGGTATGATTGAGGCTCCTGCCCTGGGTGTGCCTACCGTGAATATTGGAGACCGGCAGCAGGGCCGGCTCATGGCAAAGAGCATTGTGAATTGTGAGCCGGATTGTGCAGCGATTCTGGAAGCCATGGATCGGGCGCTGCACATGTCCGCGGCATCCGGGGAGAATCCCTACGGAGACGGCACCGCGTCTCAACAGATGGTTGCGGTGCTGCGGGAGTGGCTGCTGCAGGGGAAGCTAAAGCTGAAGAAAAATTTTTACGATATTATCTGGAGCGAGAAATGAGAAGCATTGCAATTATCCCGGCCCGCAGCGGCTCAAAGGGATTGAAGGATAAAAATATCAAATTGCTGGCAGGAAAGCCAATGATGGCTTATACCATTGAAGCGGCATGCAGGTCAGGGATTTATGACTGCATCCATGTTTCAACGGACAGTGAGGAATATCAGAGAATTGCCAGGGAGTATGGGGCCGATGTGCCGTTTTTGCGGAGCGATGAGCTGTCCGGGGACACGGCGGGAAGCTGGGATGTGGTGCGGTGGGCGCTGGAGCAATACCAGCGGCTCGGCCAGGAGTTTGATCTGGTGACGCTGCTGCAGCCCACCTCTCCCCTGCGGGACAGCGGGGATATTCAGGCGGCCTTTCGTCTGCTGCAGGAGCGGCAGGGGGAAGCGGTGGTCTCGGTCTGTGAGATGGATCACTCGCCCCTGTGGAGTAATATACTGCCGGATGACGGCAATATGAAGGGTTTTTTAAACCAGATGGTAAATCAGGGGCGGCAGAAGCTGCCGGTCTATTATCGGATCAATGGAGCCATATATATGGTCAGGACAGCCGTCTTGTACGAAGAGCCCATGGAGCTGTACGGGGAAAAAACATTTGCCTGTCTTATGCCCAGGGAGCGCTCGGTAGATATTGATGATCGGCTGGATTTTATGATGGCAGAGACAATAATGAAAAATCAGGAGGTTCTTAGATGAAAAAAGTATTAGTAACCGGGGCAGACGGCTTCATAGGAAGCCATCTGACAGAAAGCCTGCTGGAAAAGGGCTATGAGGTCAAGGCCTTTGCCTATTACAATTCCTTTAATACCTGGGGCTGGCTGGACAGCCTGCCGAAGGAAATGCTAAATGAAATCGAAGTGTTTACCGGGGATATCCGCGATCCCAATGGGGTGCGGGAGGCCATGAAAGGGGTGGAGGGCGTCTTTCATCTGGCGGCGCTGATTGCCATCCCCTTCAGCTACCATTCCCCGGATTCCTATGTGGATACCAACATCAAGGGCACGCTGAATGTGCTGCAGGCTGCCAGAGATCTTGCCACGGAACGCGTTCTGGTGACCTCCACCTCTGAGGTCTATGGGACGGCCCGATATGTGCCCATTGATGAGAACCACCCCTACCAGGGGCAGTCTCCCTATTCTGCCACCAAGATCGGGGCGGACCGCCTGGCGGAAAGCTTTTACAGAAGCTTTGGGCTGCCGGTGTCCATTGTAAGGCCTTTCAATACCTTTGGCCCCAGGCAGTCGGCCCGGGCAGTGATTCCCACCATTATCTCCCAGCTTCTGGCAGGGAAGGAGGAGATTCAGCTGGGCTCTCTGACACCCACCAGGGACTTCAATTATGTGAAGGATACGGCGGCGGGCTTTATTGCCATTGCAGAGTCAGAGAAAACCATTGGGGAGGAGATCAACATTGCCACCCAGCAGGAGATTTCCATCGGGGAGCTGGCCAGGGAGATTATCAGCCAGATAAATCCATCCGCCAGAATCGTCTGTGATGAGCAGAGGCTGAGGCCAGAGAAGAGCGAGGTGAACCGCCTGCTTGGCTCCAATGAGAAGATCGGCAGGCTGACCGGCTGGAAGCAGCAATATACCTTTGCAGAGGGGATCGCAGAGACCATTGCCTGGATGCGGGAGCATATGGAGGCCTATAAGCCGGATATTTACAATGTATAGCAGTAGCCTTTTGCAAAAAAGGGCTGGAAAGAGGTGAATGATATGGGAAGGCTTGTCCCATTGTCAATTCCCAATTTTGAGGGAAATGAAGAAAAATATGTGCTGGATGCAGTGAAGCAGGGCTGGGTGTCCACAGGGGGCGCCTATATCACCAGGCTGGAGGAGCTGCTGGCAGAGTATACCGGGGCCAAAAGGGTGGCGGCCTGCCAGAGCGGGACTGCCGCGCTGCACCTGGCTCTGATGGAATGCGGGGCAGGGCCGGGGGATCTGGTGATTGTGCCTGCGCTGACCTTTATTGCAGCTGTAAACCCAGTGCGCTACCAGTTTGCCGACCCGATTTTTATGGACTGCGACGACAGCCTGTGTATGGATCCAGTGAAGCTTACGCGTTTTTGTGAGGAAGCCTGTGAGCTAAGGACCGCTCGGAAGGATGGACGGTCAGCGAAAGACAGCCAACCGCTGGGAGAGGGAGCCGGGGAGACGGAGGAATATCTGGTATATAAAAAAACCGGCCAGCGGATCCGTGCAGTTGTGGTGGTCCATGTATTCGGGAATTTGGCGGACATGGAGGCCATTATGGACATTGCGGCCGCATACCGCCTGCGGGTGGTGGAGGATGCCACAGAGGCTCTGGGCTCAGTATATACAGAGGGGCGCTATGCCGGGCGGATGGCAGGCACCATCGGGGATTTCGGAGCCTATTCCTTCAATGGGAATAAAATCATTACCACAGGAGGCGGCGGGGCTGTTACGGCAGCTGACCCGAAGGAGCTGGAGCACATTCATTATATCTCCACCCAGGCAAAGGATGACCCGCTGTTCTACCTCCACAATGAGACTGGCTATAATTACCGGATGACAAACCTGCAGGCAGCCCTTGGGGTGGCCCAGATGGAGGAACTGCCGGAATTTATCCGCCGCAAGGCCAGGAATTACCAGCTGTACAAGGAATGTCTGAGGGATTGGGAAAAGGGGGAGCTTTTGCCCTTCCGGGAGGGGACAAAGCCCAACTACTGGTTCTATTCCCTGGTTCTAAAGGAGGGGGTACAGAGCCAGGAGGACGTGTACAGGCTTGTGCTGCAGCTGCAGGAGGCAGGGGTGCAGACGCGGCCCGTCTGGGGGCTTATCCATGAGCAGAAGCCCTATCAGAGCTGTGCGGCTTATGAGATTGAGCGGGCGGTGTATTACAGCAGGCGGATTATCAACCTTCCCTGCAGCACACAGCTGACCGAGGAGGAGCTGGAATATGTAGCAGAGGCTATAAAGAAGATTTGTAAATAAGAATTCAAAAAAGCCCCTCAGGGAACGCGCAATATTCCTTGAGGGGCTCGTATTTTCCTATCACATCAAATCAGCAGTAACGATCCAGCATCAGCCCGGAGTAAATGGAGCTTGCATAGGGTGCAACAAAATTCCTGCCGGGGTTCTTGTAGGCTACAACCACCTTATTGACATAATCCAATGGATTCAGTACAGCGATAGAGGCTTTGGCATCCAGGGATCTCTTGAAATTGTTGAGTACAAAGAGGCGCTCCGACGCGTTGTCGGCCTCTATGGTGCTTGTCAGGGTATCCTCGCGGATGGACAGGTAGTTGTCCTCATCCACCGAAAGGCCGATATCCTCCAGCTCCTGCTGATAGTGCATGGCAACGCCGCCGATCTGATGCTGCAGCTTGCTGCTGAGATAGCGGGACGCAGAATGCCTGGTCGTAATATCGAGAACAGAGTTGTAAGCGTCTGCCAAAGTCTGAATATTCTCCATAACGGCCTGGGTGTTCGTCTTAAAGCCAATGGTGGCAGGGGTGTCTTCTGGGCTTACGCCTTTTAATTCCAGCTCAAATACATTGTTAATGGAAAATGTATTGGAATAGGAGGAATAGGGGGCGCCATTCAGCAGAAAGGAGGAATTCTCCGATTCCTGGCTGATCTGGGCAATCCCAAGGGTCTCCAAAGCTTCAGCAGAATTGGCGCTGCCGGCAGCTCCGAACCGGAACAAATAATCCTGGCCGGAATGACGTCCTGTGGACAGAGATTCGACCCGCAGGGCGCTGCGCCCGGAAGGATCCTCAATCACAGAAGCGGAAAGGCCGATACCGGCATTGCTGATCAGGTTGGCAAGACGGCTCTGTACCGTATAGTTGCTGTCTCCGTCATTGACAGTGAATTGGAACTCATAGGAGGCGGACGCAGTAGCCAGGTCAAAGGCATAAGAATCCGCCGGAAGGCTCTGCTGATTGCTCCGCAGGAAATTGCCGATATTGATCTGCGGCTTGGCCAGGCTGCGCACCTCGATCTGCAGATCGGAAACCCGCTCGTCCTCCCCGTCAATACCAATGTAACGGGCATCTACAATATCCGGCTGGGAGGATGCGGCTGATTTCTTCTGGAGGGATGTCATAATATCCTCAGAGCCGGAAATCGACGCCACAACATTGCGGATATTCTGTGCGCCTTCCTTGATATCTATGGCAAACTTGGCAACCTCTCTGGTATTCTTCAGCTTGTACAGCGGGGCGTCCTTATTCAGCTTGACCATGCTGTTGTAAATGTTGCGCAGCTCGCTTTTCTTGTGGGCATCGTACCTGGTGCTGGTACGGTTCATGCCATAGGTAGTAAGATAGTAGTCGTAAATACTATTGATTGCTGTCATGATACCCCCTCCCTTCATCCATGAAACCGCCAAAATATATTTGGCGTCGGGGCATAAAAATCCGTTTTCTTCTATATTTTTATATCGGTATAAAAAGAAGAAAGTATTAGGATTTTGGAAAAAGTTTTCAAAAAATTTCGGATCTTGTCAAATACAAGATATAGTAGTAGAATATCCTGGCAGTTACTTTTTATGGTGCAGTAACCCCCATTCTGTGAGAACATGATTCAGGAGTGAGGGGTGATTTTTGCGTAGCAAAACTTTAAATATCGCCCCGAATCGTTGCTATGAGCGGCCCCTCGGGCCGTGAATAGTAACGATATTGCAGAAAAGGTGCAAAAAATGATTGACGGATCATGCGGATTATGCTATAGTAGACTAGCGATGGAAGTAGGTCTTTTTTTTATGCCAAAAATTAAGAAGTTAAGTGGAGGTGGAAGTTGTGCGCACAAGAATTACTTTAGCATGTACAGAATGCAAGCAGCGGAATTACAACATGACTAAGGACAAGAAAGCTCATCCGGACAGAATGGAGACAAAGAAATATTGCAGATTCTGTAGGACACACACATTACACAAGGAAACAAAGTAATCGGATTGAGCAAAGGAAGTGGGAAAATGGGAGATAAAAACACAGAAAAAGCTCCAAAGACCAGTTGGTTTGCCGGTCTGAAGACCGAGTTCGGTAAGATTATCTGGCCGGATAAGAAATCACTTACCAGACAGACAATTGCAGTAGTAGCTGTGTCCGTTGTCTTAGGTCTAGTCATTGCCGTATTGGACGCGCTCCTGAAGTACGGCGTGGATATCCTGGTTAGTTTATAATGGAGGCATAGGTGATTTTATGGCAGAGGCAAACTGGTATGTGGTTCATACCTATTCAGGTTATGAAAATAAGGTAAAAGCGAACATTGAGAAAACCATTGAGAACCGCCACCTGGAGGAAGAGATTCTGGAAGTCCGTGTTCCGATCGAAGAAGTGTCAGAGATCAAAAACGGCGTGCAGAAGCAGGTGCAGCGGAAGATGTTCCCGGGCTATGTTCTTATTAACATGGTTATGAATGATGACACATGGTATGTAGTCAGGAATACCAGAGGAGTAACCGGATTTGTCGGGCCGGGATCTAAGCCTGTACCGCTCACGGAAGCCGAGATGAGACCGCTGGGTATCAATCAGGATCACGTGGTGGTGGATTTTGCCGAGGGAGATTCGATTGTTGTCATCGGAGGTGTCTGGAAGGATACCATCGGTGTGGTTCAGTCCATGAACCAGAGCAAGCAGTCCGTAACCATCAATGTTGATCTGTTCGGCCGCGAAACGCCGGTAGAGATAAGTTTCGCAGATATCAAGAAGTGCATGTAGGAAAATGTTATACTGTTATACAATGTAAAAAGATGTAATACGATGCAATACGATGTAAAAGGAGGCTATTTCAAATGGCAAAGAAAGTAGAAGGATATATCAAATTGCAGATCCCTGCTGGCAAAGCAACACCGGCACCGCCAGTTGGTCCTGCACTTGGACAGCACGGCGTGAACATCGTGGAGTTCACAAAGCAGTTCAATGCAAGAACCGCAGATCAGGGAGATCTGATTATTCCTGTAGTAATTACCGTTTATACGGACAGAAGCTTCAGCTTCATCACGAAGACTCCGCCCGCTCCGGTATTGATTAAGAAGGCATGTAATATTAAGTCAGGTTCTGCAGTACCTAACAAGACCAAGGTGGCGACCATTTCCAAAGCAAAGCTTCAGGAGATTGCAGAGCTGAAGATGCCGGATCTGAATGCAGGTTCCCTGGAGGCGGCTATGAGCATGATCGCCGGAACTGCAAGAAGCATGGGCGTTACCGTAGAGGAATAGGCGTTACCAAGTTATCAAACAAACAGTGGGAGGGTCCTCTCCCGATATTACCACCAGGAGGTTATTTGAATGAAAAGAGGAAAGAAATACACTGAAGCTGCAAAATTAATTGACAGGACAGTTCAGTATGATACAACAGATGCGATCAGTATGGTGAAGAAAGCAGCTGTTGCAAAATTTGACGAGACAATCGAAGCTCATATCAGAACCGGTTGTGACGGACGTCACGCAGAGCAGCAGATCCGTGGCGCCGTTGTATTACCTCACGGAACAGGTAAGACGGTTCGGGTTCTTGTATTTGCAAAGGGAGACAAGCTGGATGAGGCACAGGCAGCAGGCGCAGATTTCGTTGGAGGCGAGGAGCTGATCCCCAGAATCCAGAACGATGGCTGGCTGGATTTTGATGTAGTTGTTGCCACTCCGGACATGATGGGCGTTGTGGGTCGTCTGGGCCGTGTGCTGGGACCCAAGGGCCTGATGCCGAACCCCAAAGCAGGAACCGTTACCATGGATGTGACCAAGGCCATCAATGATATCAAGGCTGGTAAGATTGAGTATCGGTTGGATAAGACAAATATCATCCACGTGCCAATTGGAAAAGCATCTTTTACAGAAGAACAGTTAGCGGACAACTTCCAGACCTTAATGGATGCAATCATCAAGGCAAGGCCAAGCGCATTGAAGGGTCAGTATCTGAAGAGCGTAGTACTGGCTCCTACCATGGGACCTGGCATTAAGCTGAATACTGCAAAATTTGTATAAAGTGATTGACATCTGATATAGACTTTGTTATAATAGCAACGCACGCTGCGGATGACCGCAGCAATATATTGCCGAAGACAGCAGGCGCCTTGTGGCGTAACCGTAGCGGCCTGCCGAGGAGAACCGCAGAATATCTTTGCGGACAGGAAAGTGATTTTCGAAGCCTCCTTGTCTTGGACAGGGAGGCTTTTATAATACTAAGAAGGAGGTGCACGATTCGTGGCAAAAGTAGAATTAAAACAACCAATCGTACAGGAGATTTCTGAGCAGATCAAAGATGCACAGTCTGTTGTGTTAGTAGACTACCGCGGACTGACTGTTGAGGAAGATACCCAATTACGTAAGCAGTTGAGAGAAGCTGGTATTATTTACAAGGTTTACAAGAATACACTTATGAACTTTGCATTTAAGGGAACTGATTGTGAGAGCATGTCTTCCCTGCTGGAAGGCCCCAGCGCAATTGCTGTTTCCAAGGAAGATGCAACCGCACCGGCCAGAATCCTTGCAAAGTTTGCGAAGGAAGCTCCGGCTCTGGAGATGAAGGCCGGCGTTGTAGAAGGAACCTTCTATGACCAGGATGGCATTAAGGTGATCGCCAATATTCCGTCCAGAGACGAGCTGCTGGCGAAGCTGTTTGGAAGCCTGCAGTCACCGATTACCAATCTGGCCCGCGTTCTGAATCAGATCGCAGAGCAGGGCGGCGGCGCAGCAGATGCAGCAGTAGAGGCAGCGCCTGCAGAAGAAGCTCCGGCCGAGGAAGCTCCTGCAGCCGAGGCATAAGACAGCGGCAGAAGCGAGGGAACAGAAGCAACCAATTGTTAATAGAAAGAACCGAATCAAAGCAATCGGAAAACAATGGATCAAATTATAAAATGGAGGTAAATCATAATGGCAAAATTAACAACAGCAGAATTTATTGAAGCAATCAAAGAGTTAAGCGTATTAGAGCTGAATGATCTGGTAAAGGCATGTGAAGAGGAATTTGGCGTATCCGCAGCAGCAGGCGTTGTAGTTGCAGCAGCCGGCGATGCAGGAGCAGCCGAGGAAGAGAAGACCGACTTCAACGTAGAGCTGACAGAGGTTGGCCCCAACAAGGTTAAGGTAATCAAGGTTGTACGTGAGGTAACCGGCCTTGGCCTGAAGGAAGCAAAGGAAGTTGTTGACGGAGCTCCCAAGATTGTGAAGGAAGGCGCTGAGAAGGCTGAGGCTGAGGATATCAAGGCTAAGCTTGAGGCAGAGGGCGCTAAGGTTACATTGAAATAATCAGCAAACAGATAAGCCGTGCAGACGGGAAAGAAGGATACAGAGGAATTCAGGTTCCACCGTATCCTTCTTTCGTTTTTGCAGCTTCTGCGGAGCACGGCCAATTTCAAACCGGGAACAAAATGTTCTGCAAAAAAAGCTTGACTTATACTTGCGGCTTGCTGTATAATATACGGTGCACTATTATGGTGATATGGGCCTTTTGTTTCAAAATGCAGTAAAATCAAGGCCTTGGGGCGTTTCTTAGGGAAACGCGATGGGGAACACAAGATGTTGTTATTGCGTGTTTCCTATTAACTGTATCATGCTGATTCGCTGAATTCAAATATAAAACGAGAGGTGAAGCGTCAATGGAGAGAAACAGAATACGTCCGATTCAAACAGGAAAAAATCTTCGTATGAGTTATTCGCGTCAGAAGGAAGTTCTGGAGATGCCGAATTTGATCGAAGTTCAGAAGGACTCCTATCAGTGGTTTCTGAACGATGGATTAAAAGAGGTTTTTGCAGATATTTCTCCTATTGCGGACTACAGCGGACATTTGAGCCTGGAATTCGTTGATTTTACATTGTGCGAGGATGATGTAAAATACTCGATCGCAGAGTGCAAAGAGAGGGATGCTACGTATGCCGCTCCTTTGAAGGTACGTGTAAGGCTTTACAACAAAGAGATTGATGAAATAAATGAGCATGAGATCTTCATGGGCGATCTGCCTCTGATGACAGAGACCGGAACCTTTGTGATCAACGGCGCAGAGCGTGTCATTGTCAGCCAGCTGGTACGTTCTCCAGGTATCTACTATGCAATTGCTCATGACAAAGTAGGAAAGACGCTGTATTCTGCAACTGTTATCCCCAACCGCGGCGCATGGTTGGAATATGAGACAGACTCCAATGACGTTTTTTATGTACGCGTAGACCGCACCAGGAAGGTTCCCATCACAGTGCTGATCCGTGCCCTGGGTATTGGAACCAACCAGGAAATTATTGATCTGTTCGGCGAAGAGCCCAAGATTCTTGCAAGCTTTGGCAAGGATACGGCCACCAATTATCAGGAGGGCCTTCTGGAGCTGTACAAGAAGATCCGCCCCGGCGAGCCTCTGACCGTGGAGAGCGCGGAGAGCCTGATTACAGCCATGTTCTTTGACCCCAGACGGTATGACCTGGCCAAGGTGGGCCGTTATAAATTCAACAAAAAGCTGATGTTTAAGAACCGTCTCAAGGGACAGGTTTTGGCAGAGGACGTGGTAGACACCCTGACCGGCGAGATCCTGGCGGAAAAGGGCACTGTCCTGGACCGGGAGAAGGCCGATGAGATCCAGAATGCGGCTGTGCCCTATGTATGGATTCAGACCGAGGAGCGGAATGTGAAGGTTCTCTCCAATATGATGGTGGATCTGCGCCATTTTGTGGATGTGGACCCCAAGTCCGTGGGGATTACGGAGCTGGTATACTATCCGAAGCTGGCAGAGATTCTCGCTGAGAACACCGAGCTTTCAGACATCAAGGAGGCAATCCGCAGGAACGTATCAGAATTGATTCCCAAGCATATCACCAAGGAAGATATTCTGGTTTCTATTAATTATAACATGCATTTGGAATACGGTATCGGCAATGACGACGATATCGACCATTTGGGGAACCGCCGGATCCGTGCAGTGGGCGAGCTGTTGCAGAACCAGTACCGCATCGGCCTTTCCAGAATGGAGCGTGTGGTACGCGAACGTATGACGACACAGGATCTGGAGGGGATTTCACCCCAGAGCCTGATCAATATCAAGCCGGTGACAGCGGCTGTGAAGGAATTCTTCGGTTCCTCCCAGCTGTCACAGTTCATGGATCAGAACAACCCGCTGGGTGAGCTGACCCATAAGAGACGTCTGTCCGCATTGGGCCCCGGCGGTCTGTCCAGAGACCGGGCCGGATTCGAGGTGCGTGATGTGCACTATTCCCACTATGGAAGAATGTGCCCCATAGAGACACCGGAAGGACCCAACATTGGTCTGATCAACTCCCTTGCCACCTATGCAAGGATCAATGAGTATGGCTTTGTGGAGGCGCCCTATCGTAAGATTGACAAGACGGATCCTAAGAATCCCCGGGTAACGGACCAGGTAGTCTACATGACGGCGGATGAAGAGGATAATTATCATGTGGCCCAGGCAAACGAGCAGCTGGATGAAGAGGGGCATTTTGTCCGCAATACCGTATCCGGCCGTTATCGCGAGGAGACACAGGAATATGAGAAGGCCATGTTTGATTATATGGATGTGTCTCCCAAGATGGTGTTTTCCGTTGCTACAGCATTGATTCCCTTCCTGGAGAATGACGATGCCAACCGAGCGCTGATGGGCTCCAACATGCAGCGTCAGGCAGTGCCTCTTCTGACCACAGAGGCGCCCGTGGTAGGAACCGGTATGGAGATCAAGACCGCAGTGGACTCCGGGGTCTGTGTGGTGGCCAGGAAGGCAGGGGTTGTAGAGCGCTCTGTCTCCAATGAGATTACCATCAAGAATGAGGACGGAACCAGGGATGTATATAAGCTGACCAAGTTCTCCCGAAGCAACCAGTCCAACTGTTACAATCAGAGACCGGTAGTGTATAAGGGCGACAAGGTGGAAGCAGGCCAGGTTATTGCAGACGGCCCCTCCACCTCCAACGGTGAGATTGCCCTTGGCAAGAATCCGCTGATCGGATTTATGACCTGGGAGGGCTATAATTACGAGGATGCGGTACTTTTAAGCGAGCGCTTGGTACAGGACGATGTGTACACCTCTGTGCACATTGAGGAATATGAGGCAGAGGCCCGTGATACCAAGCTGGGGCCGGAGGAGATTACCCGCGACGTGCCGGGTGTTGGCGACGAGGCTCTGAAGGATCTGGATGAGCGGGGAATCATCCGCATTGGCGCGGAGGTGCGCGCCGGTGATATTCTGGTGGGCAAGGTTACCCCCAAGGGCGAGACGGAGCTGACCGCAGAGGAGCGTCTGCTGCGGGCGATTTTCGGGGAGAAGGCCCGGGAGGTCCGCGATACATCCCTGAAGGTTCCCCACGGAGAGTATGGAATTGTTGTGGATGCCAAGGTGTTTACCAGGGAGAACGGCGATGAGCTGTCCCCGGGCGTGAACCAGGCAGTTCGTATTTATATTGCCCAGAAGAGGAAGATTTCTGTTGGTGATAAGATGGCCGGACGTCATGGAAATAAGGGTGTTGTTTCCCGTGTGCTTCCAGTGGAGGATATGCCCTTCCTGCCCAACGGCCGTCCCTTAGATATTGTGCTGAATCCCCTGGGCGTGCCGTCACGTATGAACATCGGGCAGGTGCTGGAGATCCATTTAAGTCTTGCCGCCAAGGCGCTGGGCTTCAATATTGCCACCCCTGTGTTTGACGGCGCAAACGAGGACGATATTATGGATACCCTGGATCTGGCCAACGACTATGTCAACCTGTCCTGGGAGGAATTCGAGAAGCGGCATAAGGAGGAGCTGCTGCCGGAGGTTATGCAGTATCTGTCCGACAACCGGGAGCACAGAAATGTTTGGAAGGGCGTTCCTCTGTCCCGTGACGGCAAGGTGCGGCTGCGGGATGGACGTACCGGAGAATATTTTGACAGCCCGGTAACCATTGGCCATATGCATTATCTGAAGCTGCATCATCTGGTGGACGATAAGATCCATGCCCGTTCCACCGGACCGTACTCCCTGGTGACCCAGCAGCCGCTGGGCGGCAAGGCACAGTTTGGAGGACAGCGTTTCGGTGAGATGGAGGTATGGGCTCTGGAGGCATATGGAGCGGCATATACCCTGCAGGAGATTCTGACGGTGAAGTCCGACGACGTGGTGGGTCGTGTCAAGACCTATGAGGCCATCATCAAGGGCGATAATATTTCCGAGCCCGGCGTTCCGGAATCCTTCAAGGTATTGCTGAAGGAGCTGCAGTCCTTGGGGCTGGATGTGAAGGTGCTCAAGGATGATATGACAGAGGTGGAGATTATGGAGACCAGTGAGTATGGAGATACGGATCTGAACTCTATTATTGCAGGCGACAGGAATTTTGCCTTTGATGATGACGAGTCCTTTGGAAGCTTAGGCTTCAGCAAGCAGGAGTTTGATGATGAGAACGAGGAGCTTGTTTCCATTGAGGAGGAAGAGGACGAGGAAGACGACAGCTTTGATGACTTTGATGCAATTCTCGACGAAGAATAAGGAAGGGAGTGTCAAAATGCCAGAAGTAACCAACAAGGAAGCCTATGAACCAATCACATTTGATGCCATCAAGATTGGTTTGGCATCCCCTGAAAAAATCAGAGAATGGTCCCGGGGCGAAGTAAAGAAGCCGGAAACCATTAACTATAGAACCCTGAAACCGGAAAAAGACGGCCTGTTCTGCGAGAAGATTTTCGGACCCAGCAAGGACTGGGAATGCCATTGCGGCAAATACAAAAAGATCCGCTACAAGGGTGTTGTCTGTGACCGCTGCGGCGTGGAGATTACCAAGTCCAATGTCCGCAGGGAGCGGATGGGCCATATTGAGCTGGCTGCACCGGTGTCCCATATCTGGTATTTTAAAGGGATTCCCAGCCGTATGGGGCTGATCCTTGACCTGTCCCCCAGAACCCTGGAGAAGGTGCTGTATTTTGCCTCCTACATTGTTCTGGATAAGGGAACCTCCGACCTGCAGCCCAAGCAGGTGCTGTCGGAGAGCGAATACCAGGAAGCCAGGGAAAAATACGGCAGCAGCTTCCGGGTAGGCATGGGCGCAGAGTCCATCAAGGAGCTGCTCTGTGCCATTGACCTGGAAAAGGATGCCGAGGAACTGAAGCGGGGCTTAAAGGATGCTACCGGCCAGAAGCGTGCCAGGATTATCAAGCGTCTGGAGGTTGTGGAGGCCTTCCGGGGCTCAGGGAATAAGCCGGAGTGGATGATCATGGATGTGATTCCCGTGATCCCGCCGGATCTGCGGCCCATGGTACAGCTGGACGGCGGCCGTTTTGCCACCTCTGACCTGAATGACCTGTACCGCAGGATTATCAACCGGAACAACCGTCTCCGCAGGCTGCTGGAGCTGGGAGCACCGGATATTATTGTACGCAATGAGAAGCGTATGCTGCAGGAGGCTGTGGATGCGCTGATTGATAACGGCAGACGGGGGCGTCCGGTAACAGGCCCCGGAAACCGTGCGCTGAAGTCACTGTCCGACATGCTGAAGGGCAAGTCAGGACGATTCCGCCAGAACCTGCTGGGCAAACGTGTAGACTATTCCGGACGTTCCGTTATCGTGGTGGGGCCGGAGCTGAAGATCTATCAGTGCGGCCTTCCAAAGGAGATGGCAATTGAGCTGTTCAAGCCCTTTGTGATGAAGGAGCTGGTGTGCAATGGAACGGCCCACAATATCAAGAGTGCAAAGAAGATGGTGGAGCGTCTCCAGAACGAGGTATGGGATGTGCTGGAGGAGGTAATCAAGGAGCATCCTGTTATGCTGAACCGTGCTCCCACCCTTCACAGACTGGGAATCCAGGCCTTTGAGCCGATCCTGGTGGAAGGAAAGGCCATCAAGCTTCACCCGCTGGTATGTACGGCTTACAATGCAGACTTTGACGGAGACCAGATGGCTGTGCATCTTCCCCTGTCCGTAGAGGCCCAGGCGGAGTGCCGTTTCCTGCTGCTGTCCCCCAACAATCTGCTGAAGCCCTCGGACGGCGGCCCGGTGGCAGTGCCCTCCCAGGATATGGTCCTTGGAATCTACTATCTGACCCAGGAACGCCCCGGCGCCCTGGGAGAAGGAAAGTGCTTTAAGAATTTTAACGAGGCCCTGCTGGCCTATGAGAATAATGCCCTGACCCTCCATTCCAGAATCAAGGTGCGGGATACCCGCATCAATGGGGAGGGAGAGAAGGTAAGCGGATGGGTGGAATCTACCCTGGGACGGTTTATCTTCAATGAGATTCTGCCTCAGGATCTTGGATTTGTGGACAGAAGCAACCCGGAGAACCTCTTCAAGCTGGAGGTAGATTTCCTGGTTGGCAAGAAGGGACAGAAGCAGATCCTGGAAAAGGTCATCAATATTCATGGCGCAACCAAGACCGCAGAGGTGCTGGACGATGTCAAGGCCATGGGGTACAAATATTCCACCAGGGCGGCCCTGACGGTATCCATTTCCGATATGACGGTTCCGGCCAAGAAGCCTGCGCTGATCCAGAATGCCCAGGATACGGTGGATAAGATTACGAGGAATTACAAGCGCGGTCTGATCACAGAGGAAGAGCGCTACAAGGAGGTTGTTGAGACCTGGAAGGAGACGGACGATATCCTGACCAAGGAGCTTCTGGACGGCCTGGATAAGTACAACAACATCTACATGATGGCTGACTCCGGAGCCCGTGGTTCCGATAAGCAGATCAAACAGCTGGCTGGTATGCGCGGATTGATGGCAGATACCACCGGAAGAACCATTGAGCTGCCCATCAAATCCAACTTCCGTGAGGGTCTGGACGTACTGGAATACTTCATGTCTGCCCACGGCGCCCGCAAGGGTCTGTCGGATACGGCTCTGCGTACCGCTGACTCGGGTTATCTGACCAGACGTCTGGTGGATGTATCCCAGGAGCTGATTGTCCGGGAATCGGACTGCTGCGAGGGCAGGGAGATTCCGGGCATGTATGTGAAGGCCTTTATGGATGGAAAGGAAGAGATTGAGAATCTTCAGGACCGTATCACCGGGCGGTTTGCCTGCAACGATATCTGCGATAAGGACGGCAATGTGCTGGTGCAGGCCAACCATATGATTACTCCCCGCCGTGCAGCCCTGGTGATGGAGCAGGGAGTAGATGAGGACGGAATGCCCTATATGATGGAGAATGAGCTGGGAGAGATTGTGCCGGACCGTGCCCGCAAGGTGAAGATTCGTACTATATTGACCTGCCGCTCCCATGTGGGCGTCTGCGCCAAGTGCTATGGAGCCAATATGGCGACCGGCCAGGCCGTACAGGTGGGAGAGGCGGTAGGAATCATTGCAGCCCAGTCCATCGGCGAGCCGGGTACGCAGCTGACCATGAGAACCTTCCATACCGGCGGTGTGGCCGGTGATGATATCACCCAGGGTCTTCCCCGTGTAGAGGAGCTTTTTGAGGCAAGAAAGCCCAAGGGACTTGCAATTATCACGGAATTCGGCGGTGTTGCAACCATCAAGGATACCAAGAAAAAGCGTGAGATCATTGTGACCAACGATGAGACCGGAGAGACCAAGGCATATCTGATCCCCTATGGCTCCCGGATCAAGGTAATGGACGGCGCTGTGCTGGAGGCCGGAGACGAGCTGACAGAGGGTAGCGTGAACCCTCACGATATCCTGAAGATCAAGGGTGTCCGTGCCGTACAGGATTATATGATCCAGGAGGTACAGCGTGTGTACCGTCTCCAGGGTGTGGAGATCAATGATAAGCATATTGAGGTGATTGTCCGCCAGATGCTGAAGAAGGTCCGGATTGAGAATAACGGCGATTCTGAATTTTTGCCGGGTACGCTGGTAGATATTCTGGAATTTGAGGATGCCAACGAGAGATTGATCGAAGAGGGACTTGAGCCGGCAGAAGGAAAGCAGGCGATGCTGGGAATTACCAAGGCAGCTCTTGCCACCAATTCCTTCCTGTCCGCAGCATCCTTCCAGGAGACCACCAAGGTCCTGACAGAGGCAGCCATCAAAGGAAAGGTTGATCCGTTGATCGGATTAAAGGAGAATGTGCTGATTGGTAAGCTGATTCCGGCAGGAACCGGTATGAAGCGTTACCGTGATATCAGACTCAGCTCAGATATGAGTGAGATGGATGAAATCTATTTTGACGAGGATTTTGATTACGAAAGCGATAATCTGTACGAGGACTATTCGGATGAAGAGTATTCTGAGGAAGAGTACTTGGATGAAGAGTATTCCGAAGAAGACTATTCGGATGAGGATTACCTGGAAGAGGAATATGAGGACACAGAAGAGCTGGATGAAATGCTTGTAGAGGGTTAAGTCAATCGGATAGAGAGTAGGGGAGAACCGCTGGAGAGATCCGGCGGTTGTCTCATTTGCTTCACAAAATAACAGGCAGAGATACATGAAATCAGAAATAAGTATTATTTTACAATTTCTATACAATTTAGTGGATATTTGAAAAACATCTTTTGCTATTCTTATGTGTAATACGGAAGATGTTTTTGGTATTGATAAAAGGAATGTCATCAGGGGATGGAAATATGAGCAAATATGTAGAAAGCAGGCGGATGCAGAGAGCCAGGAGACTGAGACGGCGTCTGATTGTTAATATGTTACTGATACTGGTGATGCTTGTTCTGTGCATTCTCATAGGTGTGAAGTCGATTGCAAAGCTGACGGAGGAACCGGAGACGTCCAAAGAGGCCGGAAGCTATATTACGGAACAGGTGCTTCGGAGCCAGGATGAGGAAGCGCCTGTCATTGAGGGCGTGCAGGAGCTGACGGTTTCGGTGGGAGAGAGCGTTTCCTACAAAAGAGGCGTCACGGTGACGGACAACCGGAATAAGGACGTTCCGCTGATTGTGGATACCAGCCAGGTGGATTTAAATAAGGCCGGCGATTATCCGGTTACCTATATTGCAAGGGATTCCTCCGGAAATGTTGCCAGGGTGACCACAACCATTCATGTGACGAAGCCCAAGGCAGAGAATGCTACCGAGGAGCTGGTGAATACCCGCGCAGATGAGATTTTAGAAGAAATTACAACGCCCTATATGACGGATTATGAGAGGGCGGAGGCTATTTTTTACTGGGTACACGAAAATATTTCCTGGTCAGATCATACCCAGAAGCAGGGATGGCTGTATGGGGCCTATATGGGACTGATCGAGCAAAAGGGGGACTGCTATGTGTATGCCATGGCCTCCAAATGTCTGCTGACCAGGGCTGGTATTGAAAATATGGATATTGAGAAGATTCCTACAAAGACCGAGCATTACTGGAACCTTATTGACCTGGGGGGCGGATGGTATCATTTTGATGCCACCAGAAGGGCGGATAAGACCTCCTTCTTCTACACCAGTGATGCAGAGCTCATGGAGTATTCCAGGAACCATGGAAACAGCCACAATTACGATCCCGCCCAATATCCCGTAATACAGTGACAGACAGCAGGAAGGAATGGAAGCAGCCTATGAAAAAATTGGGTGTGATCGGGGGAATGGGCCCCATGGCTACCGTATATTTCATGCAGATGGTGGTTGAGATGACCCGGGCCGAGACGGACCAGGAGCATATTGAAATGCTGATACATAACTGCCCCTCCATTCCGGATCGGACAAGCTACATATTGGGAGAGAGCAGGGAGGACCCGGGGGAGCCTATGGCAGCCATCGGAAGAAGGCTGGCAGAGTGCGGCGCGGATGTGATTGCCATTCCATGCGTGACGGCAAATTACTTCTGCCGGCAGCTGTCGGCGGAGATACCGGTGCCGATTATCAATAGCATCACAGAGACTGTCCGCTATCTGTCCGGCCACAGGATCGGGCGTGTGGGGCTCATGGCCACTGACGGAACCGTGCAGAGCGCCCTGTTTCAGAAGGCTCTTGCAGGAGCAGGAATCGAGGCAGTCCTGCCGGGGGAGGCAGGACAGCGCGATGTGATGCATTTGATCTACCAGAATATAAAGGCCACCAGGCCGGCAGAGCTGGAGCGTTTTCAGAGGGTTTCCCTGGAATTGCGGGATCAGGGCGCCCAGGTGATTCTTCTGGGATGCACGGAGCTGTCCATGATCCGGCGGGATGAAAGGATCGGGCCGGATTATCTGGATGTAATGCAGGTGTTGGCCAAGGCCTGTGTGGAACGCTGCGGGATCCTGAAGGAGCAGTACCAAAGCCTGATTACCTGCTAAACATTGTATGCTGTAGTACCAGAGCGTGTTTGAAAAGGAAGAGAACGTATGGTGAATCATGTATTATCTTATCTGGACGAAATTGTGGAGCGGGTGCCGGACAAGGCGGCCTATGCCAATGAGAAGGAGAGCTTTACCTTTCGGCAGGTGTATGAACAGAGCCGCGCCATCGGAACCGGCATCAGCAGGAAGGGCTGCTACCGGGAGCCTGTGGTAGTATTTATGGAGAAGCATCCCAAGGAAATCATTGCCTTTCTGGGTGTGATTGCGGCAGGCTGCTTTTATGTGCCCATTGATGAGGAGATGCCGGCCAGCCGGATTGACCTGATCCTGGAAAACTGCGGGGCAAGAGTCATGATCTGCGACGCACATACCAGGAAGAAGGCAGAGGCCTTTTCCTATGAGGGAGAGCTCTGTCTGTACGATGCGCTGGCCCAAACGCCGGAGGATCCAAAGGCCCTGATGAGGATTCGGCAAAAAGCCCTTGATATTGATCCCATCTACATTGTGTTTACCTCAGGCTCCACCGGGGTTCCCAAGGGGGTGGCGGCCTGCCACCGTTCGGTTATTGACTATATTGAGCAGCTGTCGGAGGTATTGGGCTTTGGGCAAGATACCGTATTTGGGAATCAGTCGCCCCTGTATTTTGACGCCTGCCTTAAGGAGATCTATCCGACCCTTAAATTTGGCGCTACTACATATTTGGTGCCCAAGGGCCTGTTTTCCTTTCCGGTGAAGCTGGTGGAATTCCTGAACCAGTACCGGATCAATACCATCTGCTGGGTGGTCTCCGCCCTGACCATGATCTCGGCCTTCGGAACCTTTCAGACTGTGAAGCCGGAATATCTCCATACCATTGCTTTCGGAAGCGAGGTATTTCCTATCAGGCAGTTTCGGATCTGGCGGGAGGCGCTGCCTGAGGCAGCCTTTACCAACCTGTATGGTCCCACGGAGGGAACCGGCATGTGCTGCTATTACCATGTGGACCGGGAGCTGTCAGAGGAGGAGCCCATTCCCATCGGCCAGCCCTTCCCCAATACGGAGATTCTGCTTTTGGACGGGGAGAACCGGCAGGCCGGGGAGGGAGAAATCTGCATCCGGGGGACCTCCGTGACATTGGGCTATTACAATAATCCGGAAAAAACGGCGGAGGCCTTTGTCCAGAATCCCTTGAATACAGCTTATCCGGAGATTATTTACCGAACCGGGGACGTGGGCAGGTACAATGAACATGGAGAGCTTGTGTTTGTGTCCAGAAGGGATTATCAGATCAAGCATATGGGCCACCGCATTGAGCTGGGAGAGATCGAGGCAAATGTCAGCCGCGTGGCAGATGTGCAGATGTGCGCCTGCGTTTATGATGATAAGAAACAGAAAATCGTGCTGTTCTATGTGGGAGAAATCAGCACCAGGGAGCTGGCATCAAAGCTGAAGGAGCTGCTGCCCCGCTACATGCTCCCGAATCGAATCGAGCAGCAAAAGGAGCTGCCCTTTACGGCAAATGGAAAAATAGACCGCAAATCCCTAAGGATTGGGATCAATGAAAAATAGACGGCAGATTCCGGGATTGGGGCAAATGGAAAAATAGAC
This sequence comes from uncultured Lachnospiraceae bacterium, assembly GCA_910588285.1. Classification (GTDB taxonomy): domain Bacteria; phylum Bacillota; class Clostridia; order Lachnospirales; family Lachnospiraceae; genus 14-2. Next base: position 13,929 of record CAJUQB010000035.1, on the reverse strand, counting down.
CGTAAATCCTTGGGATTGGGGCAAACGAAAGGAAAGGGAGAGGACAATGGAAGAAATCAGAAGCGCATTATTGGAAATTTTGGAGGAGCTGCATCCGGATCAGGAGTTTGAGGGTATAAATACTCTGGTAACAGACAAGGTGCTGGATTCCTTTGACATTATTACGCTGATCTCAGAGATCAACGACACCTTTGATGTGGTGGTTTCTGCGGATAAGATTATTCCGGAGAATTTCAATTCCGTGGATGCCCTCTGTGAGCTGATCCGCAGCCTGCTGGATGAGGACTAAACGGTGCTGTTTACATCTTACGGCTTCCTGCTGTTTCTGCTCCTTGTATTTGTGGTGTACTATGTGCTGCCGGGAAGGCTTCAGTGGATGTTCCTGCTGCTGGCCAGCTATGTGTTTTACTGCTTCAGCGGAGTTGGGAATCTCTGCTACATTGTGTTCACCACAGTTTCCACCTACCTGATCACCAGGCAGCTCCAGGGCCTGAAGGATGCTGAGGCAGCCTGCCTGAAGGAGCGCAGGGGGGAGATGAGCCGGGAGGAACGCAAGGCCTATAAGGAACAGGCCAAAAAGAAGCAGTGGAAATGGCTGCTGGCCTGCCTGATCCTGAATATCGGGATGCTGGCGGTGGTGAAATACACAAACTTTGCCATTTATAATATCAATGGGATCCTGGGGCTTGTGAAGAGCAGCGGGCGGCTGAGCTTTTTGGACATTGCGCTGCCCATGGGAATCTCCTTTTATGTATTCCAGTCCGTGGGCTATGCCATTGACGTATACCGGGGAAAATACAGGGCCGAGGAGAATTTTTTTAAGCTGGCCCTGTTCGTATCCTTTTTCCCCCAGCTGATCCAGGGGCCCATCAGCCGGTTTGACAGCCTGGCTGTTTCCCTGTATCAGCCCCATCGCTTCCAGGGAAGGACAGTGGCCTTCGGGCTGCAGCGGATCCTGTGGGGCTTTTTTAAAAAGCTGGTGATTGCGGACCGTCTGGTGGTGGCGGTCAATACGCTGATCGGCGACACAGGGGCCTACCCTGGAGCCTGGGTGTTTGTGGGCATGCTGTTCTATGCCCTGGAGCTGTACGCGGACTTCACCGGCGGGATTGATATTACCATCGGAATTGCAGAGACCCTGGGGATTCAGGTGACAGAGAACTTTATCCGTCCGTATTTTTCCAAAAATATCAAGGAGTACTGGAACCGATGGCACATTACCATGGGAAGCTGGTTCACAGATTATATTTTTTATCCCATTTCTGTATGCCAGCCCATGCTGAAGCTGGGCAAAGAGGCGAGAAAGCGTTTGGGAGAGCATCTGGGCAAGCGGGTGAACATCTACCTGTCTGCCTTTGTGGTGTGGTTTGCCACCGGGATCTGGCATGGCGCAAGCTGGAATTTTATTGTGTGGGGCCTGGCAAACTATGTGGTGATTATGGCATCCCAGGAGCTGGAGCCTCTGTACCGCCTGTTCCACCGAAGATTTCATGTAAAGGGAACCTTTTGCTGGAAGCTATTTTCCGTAGGGCGTACCGTGCTTTTGATGAGCACCCTGCGCACCTTTGACTGTTATCGCGATGTGCCTCTCACCTTCCGCATGTTTGGCAGCATGTTTACAACCTTTAACTGGAATGAGCTGTTTGGCGCAAAGATGCTGGAGCTGGGACTTTCGGGGATTGATTTTGGGATTGTGGCGCTTGGATTTTTCCTGCTGCTGGGCGTCAGCCTGATCCAGAGGGGCGGCTCTGTCCGGGAAAGGATCGCAGCCAGGCCTTACCCGGTCAGGTTTGTATGCTGGTTTGGGTTGTTTTTGCTGGTTCTTCTGTGGGGCGCCTACGGGATTGGCTATGATGCCAGCCAGTTTATATATAACCAGTTCTAGTGTAGTACCAGCGCGTGCAGATGTCAGGCATGAATTTCAAACACACTGTAGCCTGGAACGGAGGAGGCTGTGAAATGAAAAAATCAATAAAAAGGCAGGCAGTTTGCCTGATTCTGTCTGCTGCCGCCGTTCTGGCGGTCCTGTATTTCCTGCAGCGCCTGCTGATGCCAAAATACATGAGCGGGGTGGTGGAGGGCGCCATGGTGTCAGAGTATTACGGAGAGGAAAAGGACCATGACGTGATTTTCATTGGGGACTGCGAGTTATATGAAAATATTTCCCCCATGGTATTGTGGGAGGAATATGGCATTAACAGCTATATCCGGGGAACGGCCCAGCAGCTGATCTGGCAGTCCTATTACCTGATGGAGGAGACCTTTGCCTACGAAACGCCGGAGGTGGTGGTGTTCAATGTGCTGTCTATGAAATACGATGAGCCTCAGAAGGAGGCCTACAACCGCATGACCCTGGACGGGATGCGCTGGTCGGGCTCTAAGGTGGCCAGCATCCGTGCCTCCATGCTGGAGGAGGAGCATTTTGCGGAATACCTGTTTCCGCTGCTGCGCTATCATTCCAGATGGAAGGAGCTTACGGCAGAGGATCTGGAGTATTTCTGGAAGCGGGAGCCAGTGACCCACAACGGATATTATATGCGGGTGGATGTGCTTCCGGCCAAGGATGTGCCGGAGGGGAAGGCGCTGGCTGATTACCGGTTCGGGGAGAATGCCTACTACTATCTGGATCGGATGGTGGAGCTGTGTGAAAAGCATAACGTAGAGCTGGTGCTGGTGAAGGCCCCCAGCCTGTATCCGGCCTGGTATGATCAGTGGGAGGAGCAGATCGAAGGCTATGCCAGGGAGCATGGGCTGAAATACTATAATTTTCTGGAGCTGACAGAGGAAATTGGGCTTGATTTCCAGCAGGATACCTATGACGGAGGGCTTCATTTGAATCTGTCGGGGGCCGAGAAGCTGGCTTCTTATTTTGGTAAATGCCTCTCGGAGGATTGCAGCCTGCGCAATCGCAGGGGAGAGGAGGAGCTGGAGCGTATTTGGGAGGAAAAGCAGAGGCGTTATGAGGAGGAGATTCAGAGACAGAGCATGGGCCTGTAAAGCTTGCGGGGCAAATGGCGCAGGATATGGATATAGATAGAACAGGAAAGAGAGGATGGGAAAATGAAGGTTCGAAAGATGGTTGTATTGGTAGGCTTGTGTGTGCTTGGCTTGTTGGCAGGCTGCGGGTCTGACGGAAGCTCCGGGGCGTCGAAAGACGCGGCATCCCAGGGCGGCCCAGAGGCTGACAGCGGTTCCGAGGCTGGAGCCGGCAGTATGGGCGGAGGATATGTGTTTGAGGCAGATGGGGTGCAGATTGCCGTGGATGGCGATATGGCCCCTGTCGCAGAGGCGCTGGGGGAACCGTCCAGCTATTTTGAGGAGCCCAGCTGTGCGGCCCAGGGGATTGCGAAGCTGTACACATACCCCGGGTTTACGGTGGAGACGTATCCGGATGGGGACAAGGATCTGGTGGCATCCGTGATCCTGAAGGACGATACGGTGGCTACGCCGGAGGGCGTGGACCTGTCCATGACCAAGGAGCAGGTGATCGAGATCTATGGAAATGGCGGCCAGGAGGCAGCGGGGAGCCTGACCTATGAGAAGGGCGGCATGAAGCTACGTTTTATCCTGGACGGGGACTATATTGCGGCGATTGAGTATAATTCGGCAGTGCTGGATTAAGGGAAATGCGGTTCATATGAGAAAACATCTCAGAGGAAGGCTCTCTGAGATGTTTTTTTGCGTTATTTTCACGCAGTTTTCACAATGCGGCCATGGCTCTTACACATAGCTTTGCTATACTGCCGAAAAAGGAGGACATGAGGATGTTATATGGAAAAATGTACAGTATAGGAGGAGAAAAATGACGGTAAGTATGGTATTGAGTCTGATTGGTATTATTGCAGGTATTGTATTTTTGATTGTATTTGTAATGAAGGGCTGGCCGCTGATGATTGTAGGGGCGCTGGCCGGAATGATTGTGGCAGTGTTCAGCGGGCTGAATATGATAGATACCTATGTAGGTGCGTATATGGGAGGTGTAGGCGGCTTTTTGATTGGCCAGATCCCGATCTTCTTGTGGGGCGCTATTTTTGGAGAGTGCTATGGAGTGACCGGGGGAGCCAAGTCTCTGGCCCAGGCTGTGGCAAAGCTGTTTAAGGGGAAGAGCGAGGTACTAAGCCCTCTTGTTACCATTATTATTGTGTTTATAGCAGGTATTCTGCTTTCCTACGGCGGAGTCAGCGCCATCGTGCTGATGTTTGTAATGGCTCCCCTGACCCTGGAGCTGTGCCGGGAGGCCAGGATTCCCCAATATATGGCGCCGGGTATGATTCTGGGCTGTATTGCCACGGCAGCACTGGCAATGCCGGGTTCTCCCCAGGTACAGAATGTAATGGCTACCTCCACGGTAGGCGTTTCTTCTATGGCGGCAGCTGTTCCGGGATTTGCGGCAGGAATCATCATTCTGATTTTAAATGTCATCTATTTGAACTTTGCGGCCAAGAAGGAAATGGCCAGGGGGAATTATTATGATGTAAATGCTGAAGTAGCCTTTGAGGAGGCCTCAGATGAGAGACTCCCGCACCCGATTGTGGCCTTGATTCCCATGGTGGCGGTATTTGTATTGTACAATGGATTGAAGCTGAATGTAAATTTTGCCTTAATGATCGGTATTATCATTGCCGTTTTGCTGATGTATAAGAATTTTAAGAATCTGGAAACATTTTTGAAATGTATGGAAAATGCATGTAAAAATGCGGCTATCGTGTCCTGTGGCGCGGCTGCTGTAGCCGGCTTTGGCTCCGTGGTGGCGATTACCCCGGCCTTTGCGGGATTGACCGATGTGTTGGCAAAATTCAACGGAAATCCCCTTGTGGTGGCCATGATCGCAATGATGGTTATGACCCTGATCGGCGGAAGCGGCCCGGCTGGGCTTGGGGTAGGCCTTCCGGTATTTACGCCGTTGGCACAGACCATGGGAGCAAACATGAATGCCTTTGCACGTATTTCGGCATTCTGCGCAACCACCTTTGACACGCTGCCAACCAATGCGGGATTCATCGCTGCCAACGAGATCTGTAAGACCAAGGCAAAGAAATCCTATAAATATGTAGGCGTATGTACAGTAGTGAATACCACCATCGGTACAATTCTGTTATGCATTTTGTGTATGCTTTTGCCGGGGCTTTGCTGATATTTGAATACGAATATAACCTGTGGGGGAGATGGAAGAAAAGCTGTCTCCCTCTGGTTTGCTTTAGAATTTATTTTGCTCTTTTTGCAATCCTGTGCTATTCTGAGAAAGAGGTGATACGGTGGAGAGACTGCTTATTGTTGATGACGAAGAAGCAATCCGGAGCGGGATTCGGGAATATGCGGAGTTTGAAGGCTATACTGTGGACGAGGCCCGGGACGGGGCGGAGGCGATGAGGCTCTGTCATGCAAAGGATTATGATGTGATTATTATGGATATCATGATGCCGGGAATTGACGGCTTTACTGCATATAAAGAGATTAAAAAGAAGAAGGATATACCGGTTATCATGCTTTCGGCCCGGGGAGAGGAATATGACAAGCTGTATGGATTTGAGCTGGGGATTGACGATTATGTGGTGAAGCCGTTTTCTCTGAAGGAGCTGATGGCCAGGGTGAAGGTGCTGGTCCGCAGGCATGGCCAGGGCAGCGGCTCCAAAAGAAGTGTCCTACAGTTTGGCGGCCTGGTGCTGAACCCGTCCGGCAGATGGGTGAGCATCAATGGCCAAAGGGTGGATATGACGCCCAAGGAGTATGACCTGCTTTTCTTTTTAGCAGGCCATGAGGATATTGTATTCTCCCGGGAGGAATTGTTGGAAAAAATATGGGGCTTTGATTTCTATGGCGATGGAAGGACCGTAGATTCCCATATTAAAATGCTAAGGCATTCACTGGGGGAATACCGCAGCTGCATTGTCACATATCGCGGGGTGGGATACAAATTTGAAGGCAGATAAGAAGGAATATCAGATGCAGAAAGCCCCCAAAAGGGCCCATAGAATCCGTTTTTCCATGTGGGTCAGCTTTGTGGCCACGGCATTTGGGATATCTGTTTTGTTTTGGGTTGTTCTGTCAACAACCTACCGAATGACTTACCAGAGTGAAATTCAGGAGAACCTGGAACGGATGGCATGGTCTGCAATGAAAAAATATGGGGATGCAGATTTTGAAAATAACCTGAAATTAATCGCAGGCAGTGAGGATTATTTTGTGCAGATGATCACAGAGCCGGGGAATGATGTGATTATGGCATATGACAACCAGGGGGAGACTTCCGGGCCCCAAGCGGAAGGGATTATACCGGAGGATATTTTTACCCGTCTGAATGAAACCGGGGGACAGTATAATTTTACGGTGAAAGATACGGTAAGAGATGTGGAGTGGGCGGTTAAGGCAATGGTAGTTGCAAATGTGGGCGGAAACAGGCAGGTGCTTATTCTCAGCAAATCCATGGCAAATATAGAGTACATGCAGCGCCTTATGACAACCCGTGTGCTTCTGGCCCTGGCCGTTGCACTGCTGGCAGCCTCCGGGATTTCCTATCTGCTTACAAGGAAATTCGCCGGCCCCATTGGGGTATTAACGGAGAAGGCCCAGCTGCTTGCAAAGGGAGACTACCAGGTTACATTTCCCAAAAGGGGATATTATGAGCTGGAGCAGCTGGCGGACACCATGGAGATGGCGGCCAGGGAATTCCAGGCTACCGAGGAATTGCGGAGGGATTTTATTGCAAATATTTCCCATGATATGAAGACACCCCTGACAGTGATCAAAATGTATGCCGAGATGATCCAGAGCATATCCGGTGATAATCCCGAGAAACGCCAGGAGCACCTGGAGCACATTTTGCGGGAAGCGGAATCATTGTCGGAATTCATTAACAACAGCATTGACCTGGCCCGCCTGCAATCCAAGACCTGGGAGCTGAAAAGGGCCGGCTTTGATATCAGGCATCTGATTCAATCCACGGTTGAGCTGTTTGAAATACATAAGGAGCTGGAGGGCTTTTTGATTTTTGTAGAGGCGGAAGAGGGGCTGCTGGCATTTGCCGACCGTAATTTGATCAGCCGCGTACTAAATAATTTAATCAGCAATGCAATAAAATTTACGGCGGACAAAAAGCAGATTGATGTCAGGGCCGTAAAACGGCATGGAAGAATATTGGTCAGTGTAAAGGATTATGGGCAGGGAATAGCGGAAGAACAGCTGCCGTATGTCTGGAACCGGTATTACCGGGTGAATCCCCACGAAAAAAATAAGAGCGGAACAGGTCTGGGGCTTCATATTGTGAAAGAGATTATTGAGCTGCATGGGGGGAATTATGGCGTGGAGAGCAGGCAGGGGCAGGGGAGCACCTTTTGGTTTGAAGTCTATGCGTGGAAAGACAGATATACTTAGGAGGGCAGAATGAAAAAAAGATATATTCAGATGACCGGGGTACTGGTTCTCCTGCTATTATGTCTGGGAAGCAGCACAAGAGAGGAACGGATCCAACAGCAGCGCCAGGCAGAGCGGGAGCGTCAGGAGCAATGCTATACCCTGACAGTTTTAAGCCCGGTGACAGGGGAATTGGACTATATCGGGGAGCCGGTAGAATGGACGGTTCTATATGCCCAGGATAAAATAAATGATGCCGGAGGTATCCATGGGATCCCGGTGAAAATATATGTGGAGGATACGGGGTTTATTCCGGAAAAGGCTGTACACAGCGTGGAACGGCTGGCAGAAGACCAGAGAATTATTTTGGGGCCAGTGGATTCCCCGGGAACGGAAGCCATCGCATCGCTGGTGGAGGAAAACCACATCCCCAATGTAGCTACATATGTATATGAAGAGATCAGGGAGCGGCTGGCTCCCTATGGAATCTTCTATATGAAGGATGCATTGGAAGGGGAGAAGGATGCGGTAAGGATCTGGAAGGAAGAAAATCCGGATATTCAGAAGGTGGTTCTTTTGGCCCTGGAAACAGACCATGCACAGGCAGAGCACGCCAGGGCCCTGGAGCAGTATCTTCCGGCTATTGGGATGGAGGCTGTGGATATTATTTATATGGATACGGACCAGGAGGAGGGAATGGATGCCGTGGTGCAGGCACTGAACGCCAAGGCAGAGGGATATATTTCGCTTGTGCGGGCAGAGGAATATGGGATGCTTTTGCAGCAGCTGCGCAAACGAGGGATTACAGAGGGGCGGAGGATCCTGGCATCCTTTAGCTGCTTTGAATACGATATGATAGAAGCCCATAGGGCAGAGCTTTCGGGAACCTATATTTGGAACAGTGTGAATCTGGACTACGAGGGGGAGGAGTGGCAGGCGCTGGTGGAGGATTACAAAGAAGCTCATGGGGGAACAAGCCCGGCCAGCAGCGTTGTTGTTGATATGTATAATTCGGTGCTGGCCTGGAAACAATGTATAGAAGAGTTAAAGCTTTCGCCAACGGCCGGGAATCTTTCAAAGGAGCGGCAGATGATTGGAGAATGGTTTTATAATTCTCCGGTAATTGAGGGCATACAGGGAGAATACCAGTGGATTGACGGGAGAAAGGTGGTAGATATTTGCCTGTTTCAATTTGATGAGGAGGGAAATGCAGTAGCCGTAAATACGCAATGAGGGATAAGTTCCGGGAGATGTGCTGCAATTTACGGACCAGGGAACCCTTCACGGCAGCAGTTCGTGGCGATCATTATAGTTTTGCTGTGCAAAAACAACGAAAATTTAAGGGAAACGAAAAAACCACTTGACAATATCTGCTATCGCTTTTATAATGATTTAGCGTGCATACGAGTATTCGTCTGCATTTTTACAAATCCTACAGGAGGTGAAAAGAATGCCAACATTTAACCAGTTAGTAAGAAAGGGAAGAGAGACATCTGTAAAGAAGTCTACAGCACCGGCACTTCAGAAGGGATATAACTCTCTGCGGAAGCGCCCCACCAATACTTCTGCACCCCAGAAGAGAGGTGTCTGCACTGCAGTTAAGACTGCTACCCCTAAGAAGCCTAACTCTGCTCTGCGTAAAATCGCCAGAGTACGTCTTTCCAACGGAATTGAAGTGACAAGCTATATCCCGGGTGAAGGCCACAACCTTCAGGAGCATAGCGTTGTTCTGATCCGTGGCGGAAGAGTGAAGGACCTGCCTGGTACCAGATATCACATCATTCGTGGTACACTTGATACAGCCGGCGTTGCCAACAGGAAGCAGGCTCGTTCCAAGTATGGCGCTAAGAGGCCAAAAGACGCTAAGAAATAAAAAGCGTACCAATAGTATCACAAACTGATCTATGGTTAGTGTTGGAAGATTCTTTGAAATAGATAATTTCCGCACGAACACATTAGAGGTAAACATGTGAGTACCGTTGAATTAATCGAAAAAAGAAAAGATGATTAAGGAGGGAAGTAACGTGCCGCGTAAAGGACATACTCAGAAAAGAGATGTATTAGCAGATCCGATGTACAACAACAAAGTGGTCACAAAGCTGATCAATAACATTATGCTGGACGGCAAGAAGGGCGTAGCTCAGAAGATAGTATATGGGGCTTTTGACCGTGTTGCAGCAAAGACTGACAAGCCTGCCCTGGAGGTATTCGAGGCAGCAATGAACAACGTTATGCCGGTACTTGAGGTAAAGGCAAGACGTATTGGTGGAGCTACCTACCAGGTGCCCATTGAGGTTCGTCCGGACAGACGTCAGGCTCTGGCACTTCGCTGGCTGACCATGTTCTCCCGCAAGAGAGGCGAGAAGACCATGGAAGAGAGACTGGCAAATGAGATTATGGATGCAGCTAACAGCACAGGCGCATCTGTAAAGAGAAAAGAAGATATGCATAAGATGGCGGAGGCAAACAAGGCTTTTGCTCATTACAGATTCTAATTGGATCTGTAATGCCGCCGTTCAGGCGGAAAGATGCATATCCGGTTCAAGAAATATAGGAGGAAATAACCTTGGCTGGAAGAGAATATCCATTAGAGAGAACCAGAAATATTGGGATTATGGCTCATATTGATGCTGGTAAGACCACAACAACCGAGCGTATCCTGTATTACACTGGTGTGAATTACAAGATTGGAGATACTCACGATGGAACTGCTACCATGGACTGGATGGAGCAGGAGCAGGAGAGAGGTATCACCATTACTTCAGCCGCAACCACCTGTCACTGGACCCTGCAGGAGAACGGCAAGAGCAAGCCGGATGCATTGGAGCATCGAATCAATATCATTGATACTCCGGGCCACGTTGACTTTACGGTTGAGGTAGAACGTTCACTCCGCGTATTAGATGGTGCCGTAGGCGTTTTCTGTGCAAAGGGTGGAGTGGAGCCCCAGTCTGAAAATGTATGGCGTCAGGCTGACACATACAATGTACCCAGAATGGCCTTCATTAACAAGATGGACATTTTAGGCGCAGACTTTTATGGGGCTGTAGACCAGATCCGCAGCCGTCTGGGCAAGAATGCGATCTGCATTCAGCTGCCCATCGGGAAGGAAGAGAACTTCAAGGGAATCATTGATTTGTTCGAGATGAAAGCCTACATCTACAACGATGACAAGGGTGATGATATCTCCATCCTTGATATTCCCGATGATATGAAGGACGATGCAGAGCTTTACCGTTCAGAGTTGATTGAGAAGGTCTGCGAGTTGGACGATGATTTGATGATGCAGTATTTGGAGGGCGAGGAGCCGACAGTAGAGGACATGAAGGCAGCCCTGAGAAAGGCTACCTGCGAGTGCCAGGCGATTCCTGTCTGCTGTGGTACTGCATACCGTAACAAGGGCGTTCAGAAGCTGTTGGATGCCGTAATCGAATATATGCCGTCTCCGCTGGATATCCCGGCGATTAAGGGAACCGATCCGGACGGAAACGAAGTGGAGAGACACTCTTCGGATGACGAGCCCTTCTCCGCACTGGCATTTAAGATTATGACTGACCCCTTTGTAGGAAAGCTGGCATTCTTCCGTGTGTACTCCGGTACCATGAAGTCCGGTTCCTACGTGCTGAATGCAACAAAGGATAAGAAGGAACGTGTAGGACGTATTCTGCAGATGCATGCCAACAAGAGGGAGGAGCTTGACAAGGTGTACTCCGGTGACATTGCGGCTGCAGTAGGATTTAAGCTGACCGGAACCGGTGATACCATCTGTGACGAGCAGCATCCGGTAATCCTTGAGTCCATGGAATTCCCGGAGCCGGTTATCGAGCTGGCGATCGAGCCCAAGACCAAAGCAGGTCAGGGTAAGATGGGTGAAGCCCTTGCAAAGCTTGCAGAAGAGGATCCCACCTTCCGCGCACATACCAATGCGGAGACAGGTCAGACCATCATCGCAGGTATGGGTGAGCTGCATCTGGAGATCATTGTTGACCGTCTGCTTCGCGAGTTTAAGGTAGAAGCAAACGTAGGCGCTCCTCAGGTTGCCTACAAGGAGACTATTACAAAGGCTGTTGACGTGGACAGCAAGTACGCAAAGCAGTCCGGCGGACGTGGTCAGTACGGTCACTGTAAGGTTAAATTTGAGCCCATGGATGCCAACGGAGAAGAGCTGTTCAAGTTCGAATCCACCGTTGTGGGCGGCGCGATTCCCAAGGAATACATTCCGGCGGTCGGCGAAGGTATCGAAGAGGCTACCAAGGCAGGTGTTCTGGCTGGATTCCCGGTAGTGGGGATCCATGCGAATGTATACGACGGCTCCTACCATGAGGTAGACTCCAGTGAAATGGCATTCCATATTGCCGGCTCTTTGGCTTTCAAGGACGCGATGTCCAAGGCAGATCCGATTCTGTTAGAGCCGATTATGAAGGTAGAAGTAACAATGCCCGAGGAGTACATGGGGGATGTGATCGGTGACATCAACTCCCGCCGTGGACGTATTGAGGGTATGGATGATTTAGGCGGCGGTAAAATCGTGCGGGGCTTTGTTCCCCTTGCGGAGATGTTTGGTTATTCCACAGATCTGCGTTCCAGAACCCAGGGCCGTGGAAACTACTCCATGTTCTTCGAGAAATACGAGCCGGTGCCCAAGTCCGTACAGGAAAAAGTTATTTCTGCAAAAGGGAAATAAACGTAGCAAAATAAGCAAAACTACTTGAAAAATCGGGAACTTTTTAATATAATCATTAGTAACCGAGTAAAAGCCCAAGGGGGCACAAATTTAAGGAGGACATATAAAATGGCTAAAGCTAAGTTTGACAGAACTAAACCACATTGTAATATTGGTACTATCGGACATGTAGACCATGGTAAGACAACTCTGACAGCTGCTATTACCAAGGTTCTGTCTGAAAGAGTTGCCGGTAATACCGCAACTGATTTTGAGAACATCGACAAGGCTCCCGAAGAGCGTGAAAGAGGTATCACCATCTCTACCGCTCACGTTGAGTATGAGACAGACAACAGACATTACGCACACGTTGACTGCCCGGGACATGCTGACTACGTTAAGAACATGATCACCGGTGCTGCTCAGATGGACGGCGCTATCCTGGTTGTTGCTGCAACTGACGGTGTTATGGCTCAGACCAAGGAGCACATCCTTCTGTCCCGTCAGGTAGGCGTTCCCTATATCGTAGTGTTCATGAACAAGTGCGATATGGTAGACGACGAAGAGCTGTTAGAGCTGGTTGAGATGGAGATCACCGAGCAGCTTGAGGAGTATGAGTTCACAGACTGCCCGATCATCAAGGGTTCCGCTCTGAAGGCTCTGGAAGATCCCTCCAGCGAGTGGGGCGACAAGATCATGGAGCTTATGGCTACCGTTGACGAATATATTCCGGATCCTCAGCGTGCAACTGACCAGCCGTTCCTGATGCCTGTGGAGGACGTATTCACAATCACTGGCCGTGGTACTGTTGCTACCGGTAGAGTAGAGCGTGGTGTTCTTCATGTAAATGAGGAAGTTGAGATCGTTGGTATCAAGGAAGAGACTCGTAAGACCGTTGTAACCGGTATTGAGATGTTCCGTAAGCTGTTGGATGAGGGACAGGCTGGTGATAACATCGGCGCACTGCTTCGTGGTGTTCAGAGAACTGAAATCGAAAGAGGACAGGTTCTGGCTAAGCCCGGCAGCGTTACCTGCCACACCAAGTTTACCGCACAGGTATACGTTCTGACCAAGGACGAGGGTGGCCGTCATACACCGTTCTTCAACAACTACCGTCCCCAGTTCTACTTCAGAACAACTGACGTAACTGGTGTCTGCAACCTTCCGGCTGGTACCGAGATGTGCATGCCTGGTGATAACGTAGAGATGACCATCGAACTGATTCATCCGATCGCTATGGAGCAGGGTCTTACATTCGCTATCCGTGAGGGTGGTAGAACTGTTGGTTCTGGTCGTGTGGCTTCTATCATTGAGTAATCTTGTGATTAGAGCCAAATAATAAAAATAAGCACCGCAATCCTTTGAGAAATCAAGGGGTTGCGGTTTCTTAATATCTAAAAATAATAGCGAACAAAAGGAAAAGCCACTTGCCGGAATTTCATTGAAAATGGCTTGTGGCTCTAAAATGGCTCTAAAAATAAATTAAGAATAGGGAGTCCGCTCGTGACTCCCTTTGCTTAATTACAATAAATTCTTTGGCACACGTCCAAAGAAGAATTGTAATAGTATTTTATGTTGAAGAAGAAAAATTATGTATAGATAAAAATAAAAGGAACTCGCTCGTAGTTCCCTTGTTTGAAATACTATACTAGCGTTCCACTCGTGAACACTTTTCTTGTACCATTATACTAGCATGAAAATCCAAATTTGTCTACATTTCTTTTTGAGATTTTTCTAAAAAATGTGCTAAATGGTTACTGTTCACTCCCGGGTTTTCAACACTTGTAATTGAGTAAACGTTCTACAAGCCGCAGAAATGCGGTGTTTTTTTGTCAAATTTTACTTGACTATTTGTTGTATATGTTGTATACTTATGGTGATATTCCTATTTAATATGGCGGTGACAGAATGAAACT
>CAJUQB010000034.1 GCA_910588285.1 uncultured Lachnospiraceae bacterium | reverse complement strand
AGAGCACTCGGCTGTTAACCGAGTTGTTGTAGGTTCGAGCCCTACTCGGGGAGCTTGAAAAAGCCCGTAAACATCAAGGTTTGCGGTGATAAGGAAGTAATTTCAGATTAGGCGGTATAGCCCCATTACGAGGGCTGTACCGTCTTTTCGAGTGGTAGTGTAAAATAAATTGTGTCTTTGGAAATAAATGGCTCCTTTTTGGTAAGAATTAGGATATGAAAATTCTTATGTTTTTGGTGATTTCGTGGTATAATCGTCCATAGGCAAGGAGGGAGCAAAATTGAATCACGCACACCGGCAAGAGCCGCACCGAAAGCCAAGCGGTCAGAGACATTATCGACTATGTATCCAACCCGCAAAAGACAGATAACGGCAGGCTCGTCCCCGGCGAGATTACCTCGGAAGAAGCCAATCGGCTGGGCGTGGAGTTTGCCAAACGGTTCACCAAGGGCAATCACGCTTTTGTGGTCTGCACCCATATCTTCATCCGTCTTCAATGCTTCTCTTTGATAAAAACGGGAATTTAGTGTCCTCGGTAAAAAAATCGAGGTGTTCACAAAATTTTTCTCGCTTTTCTCGTCCTCCAGTGTTATACTTTATTTGGGTTTTATTTGGCTTAGGGAATGAAAGCCAGAGAGGAGCAACGGTAATGGCAGTGTCTTATAAAAAGCTATTCAAAATTCTCATCGATAGGGATATGAAAAAGAAAGATTTCCGGGAGTATGTCGGCATCAGCTATTCGACCCTAAGCAAATTGGAGAAGGGCGAAAACACAAATGTAGATGTGTTGGAGCGCATATGCCTGAAAATGGACTGCCGCATTGAAGACATTATGGAGATATTGCCGGATCAGCAGCCGGATCCACAGACAACAGAACAGAGCAAAAGCTGAAAGGAGGCATTGCCTTATGGAGAGAAAAGAGTACAGTGCTGGTGCGGTCAAGGTGTGCTTCTGGTTCAGCGAGTTCCGTAAGGTTGTTGCTCTCCTGGACGAAGGGAACAGCATGGAGGATGTGAAAGACCTGAATCAGCGGAAAAATATTTTCTCGGCTCCTACTTCCCTCCGAGCCAGTCAAATATTCAGCACGGTTTCTGCCCGTGTGAACAGTTTGGACCGCAGCTTCTATCCGCTGTTTCTCGAAAGCGATCTTGCAACACAAAAATTGTTTGCACTGGTCGGTGCAATGGCACACGATACACTGTTCTTCGATTTTGTTTACGAAGTCATCCGTGAAAAAATGATAATCGGTACAAATGAGCTTCCCGACAGCGATGTGCGCGTTTTTTTTAAGAACAAGCAGATCCAGAGCGAAAAGGTAGCCGGGTGGACAGATATCACCCTGAACAGGCTCGGGCGATGCTACCGCACGATGTTATATGAAGCAGGAGTGATCGATAAGTCGAAAAATGCCCGTAGGATTTTCAAGCCCATCCTCACGCCGGAGTGTTACCAGTGGCTGGAAGGGCATGGAATGGAAATCTTCATAAACGCTTTGACGGGGGTGAGATAATGGCAGATTTGACAGCACGGCTTAATGAGATGGAGACCGCAATCCGAAAGCCGTCTTTCCGACAGAGCATTGGCAGAGCCAACGAGGTCAACTACTGGGTTTTCGATTATCCCCCTGAGAGGGAATTAGAGGTGCGGGAACGTATTGCATATCTGAAAAATAAAAACCAGGGCGGAACAGACGGCTTTGAGCTTGTCGTGTTCGACCTGTATGACATTATCATAGACTTCCTTGAGCAGAGAGGCTTTATGGACAAGTGCTATGGCTTTGAGCGCAAAGCAGGGATCAGTCGTATTGTAAAGGCGGTCAACAACTCCTTAAAGGTGAATGATGATGACAGCCTGATTGTCCGGTACATAAAAGACCACACGCCGGAGAATGCAGTTGTGTTCCTTGTCGGCATTGGCAAGTGCTACCCCATCCTGCGGTCGCACAAGGTTCTGAACAATCTGCATCAGGCATTTGTGCGTGTCCCCGTGGTGATGTTCTTTCCGGGAACCTACAATGAGCAGGAACTGATTCTGTTCAATGAGATTAAGGACGATAACTACTACCGGGCGTTCCGGCTTGTTAAGTGAGACCCCAAATCTTTGATTTGGTCTGTCGAACTTATGCAGAGTAGAAATAGTGGAGGTACGGTTATGCAGATTCAAGAACTATTTGCGAAAAAGATAGACCGTGAAATTCAGGGCGTCATCATCGTGGGCCAGGGTGATGACACGAATGTATCGCAGGAGTTGGAGGAATATGTTGTCACGCGGGAACTGGAAAAGCATTTCCGGGATTTCTTTGCGGCATATAAGAAGGGGATTGCGGGAACGACTCCGAAAATGGGAGTATGGATCTCCGGTTTTTTCGGGAGTGGTAAATCTCACTTTCTGAAAATCCTCTCCTACATCCTGGGGAACAAGCGCATTGGCAATAAAACTGCGCTTGACTACTTCGTGGAGGATCAGAAGATCCATGACCCGATGGTGCTGGCCGACATGCGCCTTGCGGCTGAGACACCTGCGGATGTTATCCTGTTCAACATTGATTCCAAGAGCGAGTCCAATGGAAAGCAAAACAAGGATGCCATCGTGAATGTGTTCCTGAGGGTGTTCAACGAGAAACTGGGCTTTTGCGGTTCCATGCCCCATGTGGCGGATCTGGAACGCAAGCTGACCGAAGATGGACGCTACGAGGAGTTCAAAGCGGCGTTTGAGGACGAGTACGGCTCTCTCTGGGAAGAATCGCGCCAGGACTTCGACTTTATTCAGGACAGCGTTGTGGATGCGCTTGCGTCTATGGGATTTATGAGCGAGGCTGCTGCCCGCAACTGGTGCGAGAAAGCGGCGGAACCCTACACCATCAGCATTGACGATTTTGCAAAGCGCGTTCGCGCCTATCTGGACAGCAAGGGCAAGGACCAGCATATCGTTTTTCTTGTGGACGAGATCGGCCAGTACATCGGCGAGGACAGCAACCTCATGTTGAACCTGCAGACGGTTACTGAGGACCTTGGACGCGAGTGCCAGGGGCGTGCCTGGATCGTTGTGACGAGCCAGCAGGATATTGATTCAGTCACGAGGGTGAAGGGACGGGATTTCTCCAAAATCCAGGGCCGCTTTGATACGCGCCTGTCCCTGTCCTCCGCCAATGTGGATGCCGTTATCAAGAAAAGGATTCTTGACAAAACGGCCACAGCGGCTGAAACGCTCTGTCTTTTGTTCGAGCAAAAGACGACCGTCATCAAGAATCTGATCGTGTTCAATGACGGGGTTGAGAAAAAACTGTATGCAGGCGCACAGGACTTTGCGGAGGTCTACCCGTTTGTGCCGTATCAGTTCAACCTCCTGGCCAGTGTCCTTACGTCCATCCGTACCCACGGCGCTTCCGGCAAACACCTCTCCGAGGGCGAACGATCCATGCTTGCATTGTTTAAAGAGTCCGCCTCTGGTCTAAAGACGAAGGAGATTGGCGTGATCGTGCCGTTCCACCGTTTCTATGACGCACTGGAAAATTTCCTTGACCACAGCCATAGGGGCGTCATTATACGGGCATACGACAACAGTTATATCAACCCGGAGCAGAAAGACCGCGATGTGTTTGCCGTCAATGTCCTGAAAACTCTGTTTATGATCAAGTATGTGCTGGAGATTGAGGCGAATATCGACAATATCACCAGCCTGATGGTGGAGAATATTGATGATGACCGCATTGAATTGAAAGGCAGGGTCGAGGATGCGCTGAAAGTGCTGACCCGCCAAATGCTGGTTCAGAAGAACGGCAGCCTGTATGTATTCCTAACGGACGAGGAACAGGAAATCAACAACGAAATTGAAAAAGAGAATGTGGAAATGCCGGAGGTCATCACCAAGATTGCGGAAATGATTTTTGAGGACATCTGTAAGGACAAGCGTTATCGCTATCCCGCGTTCAATGGACGCTATGGTTTCTCGTTCAATCAAGCGGTGGATGACCGCCCCTATAAAGCTGCACAGAGCTATGATACTGGTCTGCGTATCCTGACCCCGTGGTATGACGGCGGCATGGATGACACGACCCTGCGCATGATGTCCGGGCAGGGCAAGGAGGTTCTTGTCGTTCTCCCCAACGATGACGAGTTCCTGACGGAAATGCAGGTGTACTTGAAAATCGAGCGGTTTTTGAGAAAGCCGGGGACCTTCCAGCTTACAAAGTATGAGTCCATCAAAGAAGCCAAGCGCATGGAGATGCGGGAGCGGTATGACAATGCAAAGCTGTATCTGACCGAGGCTTTGAAAGAGGCAAGTATCTATGTGAACGGGGATATTGCCCGCCTTTCCACGAAGGAAGTGACGGGACGAATCAATGAGGCCATTGGGCGGTTGGTACAGACCGTTTATCATAAGCTCTCCTATATCGATACGGCGATGAGTGAGACGGATATCCGCAAGATGTTCCGCAGCACAAATCAGCTTTCCCTTACACTGGAGGGTGGCACAGAACCCAATAGCCACGCTCTGGACGAATTGCAGGGTTTCATCGCCATGAACTCCCGCAGCCATATGAAAACTTCCATGAAAACGGTAAAGGACCGCTTTATGAAAGCCCCCTACGGATATGTGGAGGATGACATTCACTGGCTCGCTGCCCGCTTGTTCAAGCGCGGCGATGTGGCGTTTACCGTGAACGGCGCGGCAGTCAGCCTCAATAACAAGTCCGATGAGGAAATCATCAGCTTTATCACCAAAAAAGCCTTTGTGGAGAAGCTGCTGATGGAGGAGCGCGTCCGGGTTTCCGATAAGGACAAGAAAGCTGTCCGGGATGTGATGAAAGAGGTGTTCCATACCGCAAGTTCCGCCGAGGATGAGGACACCATCATGTCGAATTTCCAGCGGTATGCCCAGAACACTTATAATGAGATTGAAAAGCTGGAGGTCTATTACAAGCAGTACCAGTACCCTGGCAAGAAGGTTCTGGCGGCTGGCAAAAAGCTGATGCTGGCAGTGATTCAGATTCAGTCCGCGATGGAGCTTTTCACTACTGTGTCAAAGATGCGTGATGACTTCATGGATTTTGCAGAGGATTATGACCCAGTGAAAGCGTTCTTTGCCGGGGAACAGCAGCAGATCTTCATGCGGGCGCTGGATATGCTGGCAATCTACGATGACAGCAAGACCTATATTGTGGACTCCGTGCTGGAGGATATTGTGGCGCAGATGCGCTCCATCGTTCGGCAGGACAAGCCCTATGGCAATATTCCCAAACTGCCCGGACTGCGCGACCAGTTCATGGCCGCCTATGTGAAGGTGCTGGAGGTCGAACAGGCACCGGTGCTGGATTCCATTGACCAGGCCAGGAAACGCGTCCTTGACGCTCTTTCTGGGAAAGAGTATGAAGCGCAGAAGCGAAGCCACTATTTTGAGCAGTTTCGGGAAATCTGGGACGGTGCGGAGCGTTGCAACAATGTCTCAACTTTGCGAAGCTTTGGCGATAAAGCTGATGCCCTGAAACTTCGCCTGCTGGGTGAGATGGACGCACTGGATGCGCAGATTGCACAAAAGGAAGCGGAAGCGGCGGCAAAGCAGGCCCGTGAACAGGCGGAGAAGGCTGGATTGGAAGCACTCCCCACTGTGGCGGAGCCACCCGCTGTCTACAAAGTGCGCAAGACCAAGCGAGTCCCCATCAAGCAGATGACCGGCACGGCATCTTGGCGGCTGGAGAGCGTGGAGGATGTGGACAAGTACCTGGCGGAACTGAGGAAGAAGCTGACAGCGCAGTTGGATACTGACACGATTGTAAATGTCGAATTTTAAGGGGATCATACTATGAACAAAACGGCAATCAAGAATTTCTCCATATGGGCGCGGAACAAGCTTATTGACGATATCCGCTACCGCGCCGGACTGCTGGGGATTACGGAAAGCGGTGTTCAGTCCCCACTTCCGCAGTCCACCAAGGATACGGAGTTCTACGACATCGGCACAGGGTCGCCCTATTCCATCAGCGGCGAGGCCGTCAGCCAGCGCCGCAAGCTGGTGGAGGCCATCCGTGAGAAAGAGCGAAAATCCGACTACCCGACCGCCTACAAGTACATCGTGGAGGAAGTCGCCTACACCTGGTTCAACCGCCTCATCGCCATTCGGTTTATGGAGGTCAACGACTACCTCCCCTCCCACATCCGTGTGCTGTCCTCTGACTCCGGCAAGTTAGAGCCGGATTTGGTGACGACCCCTTTCGACGCGGAACTGTCTTTCTCCGCAGACGAGGAGCAGATGGTCATGGGGTTCAAACGGGACAATCAGATTGATGAATTGTTCCGGCTGCTGTTCATTAAGCAGTGCAATACCTTGAATGAGATTTTGCCCGGATTGTTCGAGAAGACCAACGACTATACCGAGCTTTTGCTCAGCGTGTCCGTAGTCGATCAGGACGGCGTGGTCTATCGCCTGACTCACGACATTGACGAGGACGATTTCAACATCGAAAAGGGCGGGCAGGTGGAAATAATCGGTTGGCTGTACCAGTATTACAACACGGAACTTAATGAACAGGTTTATGATGGCAATATGTCGAAGGAACGTATCCCCAAAGAATTGCTCCCAGCGGCCACAACAATCTACACTCCTGGCTGGCCTGTTCAATATATGGTGGAAAACAGTTTGGGGCGTTTATGGTTGGAGGGGCATCCCAATGGTACCCTGAAATCCCAGTGGAAATACTATCTGGATGAGGCAGAGCAGGAAGCCGGGGTGCAGGAACAGCTTGACGTTATCCGCAGGGAATATACCGCCTTAAAGCCGGAGGACATCAAGTGCATCGACCCCTGCATGGGTTCCGGGCATATCCTGTGCTATTTGTTCGATGTGCTGATGCAGATCTACGAGAGTCAGGGCTATTCCCAGCGGGATGCGGCCAAGAGCATCGTGCAGCACAACCTCTATGGCCTGGACATCGACAGGCGCGCCACCCAGCTTGCCTATTTTTCCGTGATGATGAAGGCCCGGCAGTATGACCGGCGGTTCCTCTCCCGCAACCTTCAGCCTATAGTCTACAGCACAACGGGCGACGAGGAGGGGGAGAACTTCGGCTCACTGATCATGGTGGACGACCCCGGAGAAATGCCAGAAGACCCGCAGACAGTGTTTGAGTTTGCAGATTACGAACAGCGGTTGGATGCCTGGAATTACCGCTGTCTCCTGACCCAGAAGTATCATGTGGTGGTGACGAATCCGCCTTATTTGGGTAGTTCCCGCTTTAGCCCCGCTTTGGATAAGTTTGTAAAGGGAAATTATGTAAACGAAAAGTCGGATTTATGTATGGCTATGTTTAAGCGAGCTTTGCGGGGCTTTTGTGAGCCCAATGGCTTTGTTGCATTTATCACAACATCGTCTTGGATGTTTTTATCATCTTTTGAAAAAGTACGAAAGCATATTCCTGCCTGCGCCCATATTAGCAGCTTGGTTGACTTTGGCACCGAACTTTTTGATGGGAAGGTAGGTCACAATCCCATTGTTGCATGGGTAACAAGAAAAGCCAAAATAAACTACAAAATGACAGCCATTCGCTTAGTGGATTATTGCTATTCGCGAAGAGATGAAAAAGAACAGGAATTTTTCAACCCTAAGAACCGCTATATAGCCCAGCAGGATAACTTCTCCAAAATCCCCGGTGCGCCGGTGGCGTATTGGGTGAGCAAATCCATACTTCATATTTACGCAACAGAACACCTTATTGCCGATGACTGTGATGTAAAAATTGGGATGGGGACAGGGAAAAATGATGTGTTTGTTAGAGAATGGTGGGAAGTACTTTATGAAAAAATTGACTTCTCTTTGACAGATATTTCTCAATTAAGCCAATCAGCGGGGAAATATTTTCCATACAACAAAGGCGGCGATTTTAGAAAATGGTATGGTAACCTTCAAGAAGTGCTTTGGTTTGATGAATCAGGCCGTGCAAAAATGAAAACGATGAGTGGACACCGAGAAAATGGAGCGTGGAACTGGTACTGTAATGAAGGACTTACTTGGTCTTTTATCAGCTCATCAAAATTTGGGATTAGGTATATGCCCTCTGGTTGCTTTTATGATGTTGCTGGCTCCACATTGTTTTCAAAAAAAGATAACTTGTACACATTGGGGTTTTTGGCGTCTAACACTTGCTTCATGATACTTGGATGCCTGAACCCAACTCTTAATTATCAGGCCGGAAATATCAAAAGTTTACCTATCATTTATACAGATTTGGAGATAGTGGATACATTAGTAAAGGATAATATTTCCCGTTCCCGCTCCGACTGGGACTCCTTCGAGACCTCCTGGGACTTCAAGTGGCATCCGCTGGTGCGGGGCGCGGCGACAGTGGCGGAGGCGTTTGCGGCGTGGGAAACGGAGTGCAATGACCGCTTCACCCGACTCAAGGCCAACGAGGAGGAACTGAACCGCATTTTCATTGACATCTACGGCTTGAAGAACGAGTTGACCCCGGAAGTAGAAGACAAGGATGTGACCGTTCGCAAGGCAGATTTGGGGCGGGACGTGCGTTCTCTGTTGTCTTACGCCGTAGGCTGTATGTTCGGGCGGTACTCCCTGGATGTGGACGGCCTGGCCTACGCAGGCGGCGAGTGGGACGCATCCAAGTACAGCACGTTTCTCCCCGATGCCGACGGTATCCTCCCCATCACCGACGAGGAATATCTGGAGGATGATATCGTCACCCTACTGTGCGCCTGGCTAAAAAAGGTCTACGGCCCGGACATGTTGGAGGAAAATCTGGACTTCATTGCCAAGGCTCTGGGAAACAAAGGTGCGACTTCCCGGGAGGTCATTCGGAATTACTTCCTGAAGGACTTTTTCGCCGACCACTGTAAAATTTTCCAGAAGCGCCCCATCTACTGGCTGTTCGACAGCGGCAAGCAGAACGGCTTCAAGGCGCTAATCTATCTGCACCGCTACACGCCGGACACTATCGGCAACGTGCGCATTGACTACCTCCACCGGATGCAGCGGGTCTATGAAAACGAGATTGACCGGATGCAGGACATGATCGAACACAGCAAGAATCCCCGTGAGGTCGCCGCTTCCGCCAAGCGCAAAGAAAAGCTGCAAAAGCAGCTCAAGGAGTGCCGGGAATATGACGAAAAAATCAGCCATCTGGCCCTGAGCCGCATTGAACTGGATCTGGACGATGGCGTAAAGGTCAACTATCGCAAGATGCAGACCGCCTCGGACAGTAAGTTCTATGAAGTGCTGGCGGATTCCAAAAATATTATGGGGAAGAAGTAGGCAGGGTTAAATGAAATATAGGCTGGCGGAGTCAAGAAAACGCAGAATAATCCTGCTGATAAATTTTGCAAGGTAACAAGAAGGGAGTACAGACGATTGAATAGCGAAACATTTCGGTCCATTCTCTCTGTTGGAGAGACGGTAGCAGTAGAGTTCAAACGCTGCGGGAATGGAGTCGAGCATGACACTTATGAAAGCGTTTGCTCTTTCCTGAACCGTTTCGGCGGCGATTTGTTCCTGGGAGTATTGGATGACGGAACAGTGGTCGGTGTGCCGGAAAAAGCCGCGCCGGATATGATCAAAAACTTCATCAGTGTTATCAGCAATGACGCGCTTTTTCATCCCACGGTTTATCTTGACCCGGAGCTGTTGCGGTTTGAGGGGCATACTGTCATTCATATTCATGTGCCGCCCAGCTCCGAGGTTCACAGTTACAAAAAGACCGTCTATGACCGGGTGGATGATGCCGATGTGAGAGTGACGGCGACTGGGATGATTGCCGCTATGTATATTCGCAAGCAGAATATCTTTACTGAGAAGAAAATCTATCCCTATGCCAAATTAGACGATCTGCGCCTTGATCTGTTTCCGCGCATCCGGCAGGCAGCGGCGAACCATGCGATGGGGCGGCATCCGTGGCAGGATATGGACGATATGGCGCTGCTGAGAAGCGCGGGATTATACGGAACTGACATTGCCACTGGTGAAACAGGATTCAACCTGGCGGCGATTCTTCTGTTGGGCAGGGACGAAGTCATCCAGAATGTCTGTCCCACCTATGAAACGGACGCGCTTGTGCGAAAAATCAATCTGGATCGTTATGATGACCGTGAAACCATTCGTACTAATCTGATTGAAAGTTATGACTTTCTGATGGACTTTGCAAAAAAACATTTGCCGGACAAGTTCTTCCTGGAAGGTGTTGATCGTGTCAGCCTCCGGGATGTTCTTGTTCGTGAAATGGTAAGCAATACCCTGATGCACCGAGAGTTTGTCAGCTCTTACACGGCAAAGTTTGTCATTATGCAGGACCGAATGTATACAGAAAATGCGAACCGTGCTGTAAAGGATGGCCCCATAACGCTGGAAAATCTGGAACCGACTTCAAAAAATCCAATTATAGCCACATTTTTTAGAAATATTGGCCGGGCAGACAGACTCGGCTCCGGCGTAAGGAATCTGTTTAAGTACAGTCGATTCTATTCCGGCAGTGACCCGCAGTTTCGCGAGGGTGATGTGTTCAGAATCATTGTGCCGCTGAACGAGGCGTACTCTTATGACTATAAATTGGGTCAGGAGCGCCCTGACACTGTTGACACCAATTATGACACCATTGACACCATTGATACCATTCCAACGCTTGATTTGGTTTCAGGAAATCTTACTACCGAGGAAAAGGTAGTCCTTGAACTCATAACGAGAGATGCCGCATTGACACAAAAGCAGATTCAGAATACAACGGGATATTCGCTCAGTACAGTGAAGCGCATTATGGCAAGGCTTCAAAAGGAAGGTGTCATTACTCGTATTGGGAATAACCGTTCTGGGAAATGGCAGGTGAATGGATAAATATGGCTGAATTGAATTTGAAACAAATCATTGACCGCCTGAACGCCGAATTTGCCGGGGATACCCGCAAGTTGGTTTTTTGGTATGATGATAAGGCTGAATTTGAAGAAGATATGCAGGGCGTAATGCTGGAGAACGCTAAAGTCTACTACCTCCAGCGCGACAATCAGTTCTATACAAAGTATTTTATGGAGCGTGTGGATACCGCAACAAATTACCTGATCTATGCGCCGTTCCCGAAGCCGGAGACGGCCGACAATCATTTGGAGGATACCCTGCTCTACTCCAAACGGTTCTTTGCGGATCGAGCCGCACTCCTCTTAGCAGACCTGGGTATTGACGAAAAATATAGGCCGCTCATTGAGAAGCACATCAAGTTTTGGGCGGAGAAAAAACGAGCCCAGCGGTTCTATGACCTGGAGATTGAGAATTATAATGAGACCAATATCCTTGTGGGCATTATGGCCGCCTTATGCTTTGCCCGCACCTGTTCCTATGAGGATGTAGTCCGGGTGGTGCTGACTGGCGGAGGGCTGGCGGATAACAGCTTCATGGCCGAGTTTGAACGGTATGATTTGTTGGACGCTTTCTGGAAGCTCTGCGAACAGCATTTTGGCTATACCGATGTCAAGCCCACATTGGAGAAGCTGATTGTCGCCATGTTCGTAACCTATACTGCAAAGTATATCGGAGCCGAGCTGCCAAAACCATGGAAGATGTTCCAGTCCTATAAGTCCGGCAATATTATCGCCTTTCTCGACAACCTGATGAATAGCGTGATCTATCGGGAAACCTACGATGCACTGTCCGCTCATGTCGCAAAAAGCCTGAATGCCGGAACGGTCTTTGCCGGATACTTGCCGGAGGATTTGGTGGGGTGCGATACATTCCTCTGCATTGACCAGATCATCATCAAGTGGATGACTGACAGGCTCCTGAACGAGGACATTGGCGCAAAGCTGGGGACTCTGACGATTCCGCAGGTCTGTGAAAAACGGCAAAAGATGCACTTTGGCCCGCAGATGGAACAGTCCTACAGCCTTCTTGACAGCGCATATCATCTGATAACTGCCGCCGCCTATCATTGTCCGGATGGGTTCAAGGCTATTGTGGATAAGTACCGGAATACAGATTGCCAGATCGATTCTGCGTACAGGCGGTTCTACTTTGCCTATGACCAGCTCGCGGACACGGCTGATTTTGAAACGCTCCGGGAATTGGCAGAAAACATTTATACCAATGAGTTCCTGGCCAAATTGCTCCCCAAATGGAACGCCGGACTTGTCGATGGGGATTCGCTTACAAGTATTCCGGCGCAAGTTGACTTCTTTTCCCGGCATATTAAAAACGCAAAGGACCGTGTTGTTGTCATTATCTCCGACGCGCTCCGTTTTGAGGTCGGTCGGGAATTGTTCCAGAGGATGCAGGATGCTCCTAAGTGCGTCTTTGCGAAGCTGGAGATCCAGCTTGGTGTCCTGCCCTCCTGCACCCGGCTGGGCATGGCTGCGCTGCTCCCCCATAAGTCTCTGACCATGACGGACGACTACCAGGTGCTTGTAGATGATGTTCTTTGCGACAGCCTGGCTGGGAGGGAAAAGGTTTTACAATCCTATGTACCGGGAAGCGTCTGCGTCCAATTTGATGATATGAAAGCTCTAAAAAAAATGGAACTGCGGGAGATCATTACCGGGAAACAGGTAGTTTACATCTACCATAATCAGATTGATGCCCGCGGCGATAAACTGAATACAGAAAACGAGGTGTTTTCAGCCTGCCAGGAAGCAATCCAGGAAATTATTGATTTGATTCATCGTATTGCGGTCAGCGCAAATACGATTCATTTCATCGTCACAGCCGATCACGGCTTTATTTACAAGCGTGACAAAGTGACCGAAAGCGGCAAGATTGGCGGTGTAAGCGATAAGGGAGCTTTTGTGAACCGCCGATTCATTGTATCCTCTGCGCCTGTTGCGGATAATGGGATTGCGAATATGAGCATGGGAACCGTATTGCGTAACAATGATCCAAAAGTTGTATCTTTCCCTGTCAGCAGCAATGTGTTCAAGGTTGCCGGAGGCGGTCAGAACTATGTCCACGGCGGGTCTTCTCCGCAGGAAATGCTTGTACCGGTCATTGATATACGGATGGAAAAGGGGCATATCGAAACGAAGAACGCTGAGATTGCCCTGGTCAGTATGGTCCAGAAGATCACCAATAAAATCACCATACTGGAATTTATCCAGTCGGAGCCTGTCAGCGATACGGTCAAAGCAACGACCTATAAAATGTTCTTCGTGTCGGAGGACAATGAGCGTATTTCCAACGAGGTTAGCTTATTTGCCGACAGCCGGGATCCGGATGCGCTAAAGCGTATGTTCCGAATGAAGTTCCAGTTCAAGGACAAACGATATGACAGGGACAAGCAGTATTTCCTTGTTGTATATGATGATAACACAGGTTTAGAGGTTTTCCGCCACCCCATGCTTATGGACCTTGCCTTTGCGGATGACTTCGGATTTGGGATATAACATGTCTGCGGAGGTAGCACCATGCCAGATATAACAGAGAGCGAAGATCGCAGAGCTGTCCTGAAGGGCAAGCTCCGCCAGTGGTTCGATGGGAAGATTGTTCGCAAGGACCTGACGAAAAAAATCAAAGAGGGCGCCAACGTCCCCGTCTATGTCTTGGAGTTCCTGCTGGGGCAGTATTGCAGCTCGGACGACCCGGAAGTTATCGAGGAGGGTGTGGGCAGCGTCAAGCGCATCCTTGCTGACAACTTCGTGCGCCCGGATGAGGCACAAAAGATACTGTCTATGCTCCGCCAGCGGGGGAGCCACACAGTCATTGATAAAATTACAGTTATGTTGAACATTAAGGAAGACCGCTATGAGGCTGAGTTTTCTAACCTTGGCCTGAAAAGCATTCCTATCCACGAAGATTACCCGACTAAGTATGACCGCTTGCTCTGCGGGGGCATCTGGTGCATTGTCCAGTTGGAGTATGAGTATGTTGAGGAAGATAAGAAAAACGGAAACCCGATCCGCATTTATAAACTGACACCAATCCAAATGCCCCATGTGGATATGGAGGACCTGAAAGCAGGACGCAAGGCATTTACCAAGGAGGAATGGATCGATGTGCTTTTGCGCTCTATCGGCATGGAACCAGACGAATTGGAGGAGCGCGTGAAGTGGCTCTTGCTTGCCCGGATGCTGCCGTTGGTGGAGAACAACTTTAACCTCTGTGAGCTTGGCCCTCGCAGTACGGGAAAATCCCACCTGTATAAAGAAATCTCTCCTAACAGCATCCTTGTTTCCGGCGGTCAGACCACTGTGGCGAATCTGTTTTATAATATGGGCAGAAAAACGGTAGGGCTTGTAGGGCTGTGGGATTGCGTGGCCTTTGATGAGGTAGCGGGTATCAACTTCAAGGATAAAGACGGTATCCAGATCATGAAGGACTATATGGCATCCGGTTCCTTTGCCCGTGGAAAAGAGGAAAAAGCCGCCTCTGCGTCTATGGTGTTTGTCGGGAATATCAATCAGAGCGTAGATGTACTCCTGAAAACATCCAGCTTGTTTGATCCGTTCCCGTCAGAAATGGGGACGGATACAGCCTTTCTTGACCGTATGCACTGCTACCTCCCCGGCTGGGAAATCCCCAAGTTCCGCCCAGGGCATTTTACAAATGACTATGGGTTTATTACCGACTATCTGGCGGAATTTCTCCGGGAACTGCGGAAGGAGCAGTACGGCGATGCCCTGGACAAGCATTTCCGGCTTGGCAAGAACTTGAATCAGAGAGATACGATAGCTGTCCGTAAGATGGTTGGAGGCTTTTTGAAACTGGTCTATCCTGACGGAGAGTTTTCAAAAGAAGAACTGGAGGAAATCCTCGCCATCTCCCTTGAAATGCGCCGCCGTGTCAAGGAACAGCTTAAAAAGCTGGGTGGTATGGAGTTTTACGATGTTAATTTCTCGTATATTGATAACGATACCTTCGAGGAACACTATGTGTCCGTGCCAGAACAGGGCGGCGGAAAACTTCTCCCAGAGGGAATATGTAATCCGGGGCAGGTCTATACCGTTGGGAATGGCAAATCAGGCATGATGGGCGTGTTCCGCCTGGAAAGCCAGATGCTCCCCGGAAACGGCAAGTTTGAGCGTACAGGCATAGGCTCTGACCGGGATTGCAGAGAGGCCGCCAACACAGCATTTAATTTCCTGAAAGCAAACGCAAACCGCATCAGCGGCACAATCAGCACCACAACGAAGGACTACATCGTGAATTATCAGGATCTGCAGGGCATCGGAATGACCAGCAGGCTCGCTCTGCCAACCTTAATCGCAATCTGTTCTATCGCACTGGGAAAGCCGACGCTTAGTTCCCTGGCTGTGCTGGGTGAGATCAGCATCAGCGGCACCATGATGAAGGTGGAGGAACTGGCAAACGCACTGCAAGTATGCCTGGACAGCGGAGCAAAAAAAGTGTTGTTGCCAATGACCTCGGCGGTGGATTTGGCCACCGTCCCCGCTGACCTTATCAGCAGCTTCAACCTGATTTTCTACAATAGCGCAGAGGATGCTGTTTTCAAGGCATTGGGGGTGGAATGATCGGTTAATAACAAGGAATAATTTCCTTAAACACAATGCCAGAAAGAAAAGAGTCGCTGATCAGATGTGAACAGTGGCTCTTTAATATTTTCGGAGAAACTATCCTTGACAAATGGCATCTTGGTTCACAATGCTGTTGCTGTCGCCCTCTAACGTATCCTCCTGCGAAAGACGGGCGTATAATGCTGTTATCTGTCCGGGTTTATATGTATTTGCTGTCATATGTTCATTCCTCCTGTAATGAACGCCCGAAAAACAGTATGTGCTAACCCTATTATAGCGCATTTATCCCGGTTTGTCATTGGGCGGTTTGACGGTTTCCTATTTCGGCTTCCCTTTTTCCGGCAGATAGCCGCTGTCCTTGATTTCCAGTTCCCAATCCATTCTTTTCCCTTCCTTTCCGTATTTGATAAGTTTCGGAGCAAGCATAGGAAACTGGTATACTTTTCCGTAAATCTGCCCGTCTGCGCTATGGCTTGCCGGACAGATATTGCTCGTTGGGGCGTTGGTCGCTAGTGGCGACCGTTTAACGCCGACCGAGCCGGCAGGCGAGACGAATCCCAAACCCTCTTGAAAGTCCTCTCACTACCTACAACACCACACAAGGCGTTTTTGACGGAGTTTTGAGAACAATTCTTCAAAAAGATTTCCGTGTTTCTTAATACGGGGAAGTTTCAGAAATGCCAAATAAAATGATAAAATTTCCGATACAGATAGGGATTTACAAGTTGCCATAATACATTTATCTCTAAATCTCATTGATAAGAAGAAATACTCTCTATATAATTAAACTGTAAGTTTAATTATTTTAAGGAGGAACGTATGGGACGAAGAAAGAAAGAGCCTAGAAGTGTACACCGGGAAAATATAGTGTCTGCGGCATCTGCTTTATTTATGGAAAGGGGAATTGCCGCGACTTCTATGGACGATATAGCGAAAGCCGCCGGATACAGCAAGGCAACATTATATGTATATTTTGAAAATAAAGAGGAGATAGTCGGCATTTTGGTATTGAACAGTATGAAAAAACTTTATGACTATATATCTTCTGCTCTGATACAGCATAAAACCACAAAAGCAAGATATGACTTTATCTGCCGCGGGCTGGTACAGTATCAGGAGGAATTTCCTTTTTATTTCAAAATGGTATTGGATAAAATCAACATTGATTTTGAAAGCAAAAACTATCTGCCGGAAGAAAGGGAAACTTATCAAATTGGGGAAGAAATAAATGAAAAGATAAAAATTAAAAAGTCAATGGGATTATCTAAAATAAAGTTTTTGGAATATGGTTTTTCCCTTGTTTATCATTCGATTGCGATTAAGGAGAAAGGTTTATGAGTGAAAAAATGCGCTTGCCATTTTAGGCAGTCCTCATACAAATGGGACGACAGCAGCCATGCTGAATTTCGCAGTTCATAAAGCGGAACAGGCGGGTTATGCTGTAACAAAAATCACTCTGTATGAAAAGAAACTTTCTTTCTACAACGGTTGCCGGGCTTGCATGGATACACATATTTGTATTCAGAAAGATGATATACAGGAAATCGCCCCGCTATTACATAAGAGTCAGCTTGTTATCCTTGCCGCCCCTGTCTATTGGGCAAATGTTCCGGCGTCGGTCAAAAACTTATTTGACCGACTGCTGGGAACGGCTATGGAAGAAACAAACACATTTCCAAAACCACGTTTACGGGAAAAGATGTGAGGCATTTTTGGAGCCTTCCGGTTATATCCCGGAGGCTGCAGCCAACAGAACCTCCGGGATGGTTCTTTTTTTCTTGACTTCTGTCTCAAAGTGACTTATACTGTACTTGTATAAGTGATACAGTATAGAGCAGGGGGATAAAAGTTGGAATTATTTATTAATAACCATGCAAGTAAACCAATATATGAACAAATATCAGACCAAATAAAAGCATTGATTATGCGTGGCGAACTGCAGGCGGGCGAAGCGATTCCATCTATTCGTTCAATGGCGAAATCACTTCATATCAGCGTGTTAACCGTGCAGAAAGCATACGATAAATTACAAGAAGATGGATTTATTGAAACGACTGCCGGAAAAGGCTGTTTTGTATCAGCACAAAATCAAGATTTCTATTTGGAGGAACAGCAAAAAAAGATGGAAGAGCATTTCACTGAAGCAATCGGGATTGCCCGGTCAAATGGGATAAAATTAGATAAGCTAATTGGACTTTTATCGCTGTTGTATGAGGAGGATTACGAATGAATGCAGCATTAACGATTACAGGATTGACAAAGAAATACAATCATTTTACATTGGATCATATTTCATTCAGCATACCGTCTGGGAGTATTGTGGGGCTGATTGGCGAAAATGGTGCGGGAAAAACGACAACAGTCAATGCGATGTTAGGTCTGATCAAAAGGGATAGCGGTAAAATCACGATTTTAGGTCAGGATTTAGACAAGCTTGACCGAGCCACAAAGGGAAAGGTCGGCGTTGTATTTGATAGATTTAGTTTTTCAGAAGAGTTAACACCCATTAGGCTAAGCAAGATAGTGGGCGAAATTTATTCCATATGGGATCAGTCTTATTTTATGAACCTGTTAAGCCGGTTGAACATTCCGGCTGAAAAAAAGATAAAAGCTTTTTCAAAAGGAATGAAAGCGAAGCTTTCTATGGCAGTGGCATTTGCACATCGTCCCCAGCTGCTGATTTTGGATGAGGTAACCAGCGGTCTTGACCCGATTGTACGAGATGATATTTTAGACATGCTTTTGGAATTTGTACAGGACGAGGAACATTCCATTTTGATATCCTCCCATATCACAAGTGATTTAGAAAAGGTTGCTGACTACATTGTCTTTATCCACGCAGGAAGAATTATCTTTTGCAAG
This sequence comes from uncultured Lachnospiraceae bacterium, assembly GCA_910588285.1. Lineage (GTDB taxonomy): Bacteria > Bacillota > Clostridia > Lachnospirales > Lachnospiraceae > 14-2. The sequence continues at coordinate 29,131 of CAJUQB010000034.1, read as the reverse complement.
CCAAAGGACGAATTACTGGAACACTATGGAATTATGAAGTGCGGGGCAGCCCAGTTTGAGGAAATTGATAAAAATGATATGGTAGCATATCGCAGGCAGGATTATGAGTGGCAGATATTGGTTGCGCACAGAGAAAAGGCAGCAAAGAAATATCCAAAAGCAATGGTTATCCCTGCTACAATCGATGAGATTATGCTGCTCTATGTGAAAGGAGAACACGAATGAAAGGGTTAATCCGCAATAATTTTTATTCCATGGAAAGCAATATAAAAATATCTTTTATGATTGCATTGTTTTTGGCAGCCGTATCCTTCTTTGTGAAATACGATGCCTTTCTTCAAATGATTATCGCTATGCAATTATTTATCTTTATTGTAAATGTGGGTACTTCGCTTCGTGCTGATGTGGAATCAAAATGGAACAAGTTCGAACTCACCCTGCCTGTAAAATACAGTGATGTTGTGAAAGCAAAATACATTTCATTTGCAATACTGATTTTGCTTGGGATCGCAATGGGGAGCATTACGGCTGTTTACGCCTGTGCGACAGGCGGCTTTTCAAATGTGCGATCTATCTTTTATGGCTATGAGTTTGGCATAACGCTTTCGGCAGCTACGGCAGGAATTATGTATCCGCTTATGCTGAAAATAGGAACAGAGAAAAGTGAAATGATTATGATTTTTTCGGCGATTGCAGCGGTAGGACTCATGGACTTATTGTCTGCCATTTTAGCGCCATTGACTGGGGAAATGAACATGAAGCATCCCCTGGTAGGGGCAGTGTCTGCGATCGCTGCATGGATGATATTTGTCGGCTCATACTTTGTTTCCGTAAAAATATATCAAAATAAAGAATTCAGCTAAAATAGCCTCTGGGTGTGTGTCCCATTGATTAAAAATTTCATGTCACAAATAGCCCTGTTTGTGCAGTACGGATTTGAAAACAGGGCCTGCCTGCCGATAAAATTTAGAGAATAAAATTGATTTGGAAATAAATGGAGGGATTTTCGGAAATGGGAATAGGCAGCGTAGGCGAACAGGGTTCTGCATGGGGAGCGGCTTTCAGAAACAAGCCAATATTTTTCATGACAAGAAAGGAAACAGAGGCATTTTTTGAAGGAAAGATGCACAGGAACATGGTGCTGCGGGAGGACACCTGCACCCTTAGCAGCAACAATACATACCGCAGGCAGCATACCACCTATGAGGCCTCTGACAGGGACAAGGGCAGCGCATTTCTGGATCTTGGATTTCTGATTAAGGATGAGACCAGCAGTCTGAAAGGGAGCCTCAGTGATAAAAAGGATGTGGATTTTTATAATTTTTCCATACCCTATAACCGGACGGTGCAGAATTACTTTGGTGTGGAGGTTCGTATTGATATGCCGGAGGGCTGCGATTACAGCCTTACCCTGTACGACGAATACGGCAATCAGGTGGGGAAGGCAGAGTGGGACGGGGAGGGACGGAAAACTTTGAGCATCCCCAATTGGGATACAAAGACCAACAAATACTGCATTAAGGTAGAAAATGAAAACGGAGAGGAGGTTTCTCCGGACAGCTATTATAAGATCAGCTTCCATGTTTCCGAAAATAAGGAGCATGAAAAGACCGATGCCATAAGGGAGGCATTCGGGGCGCTGCACAGCGCCTACAGCCGGAGAGATGAAAATTGGCGGGAGTATCTTGATCACTATAATGCAGTTCTGCAGGAGACGGAGCAGAATTATAACAAGGAGCTGGAGCAGCTTCACCAGAAGCAGTTTGACAGCCTGCCGGAAGATAAGAAGTATAAGGGCGGGCGCAGTGTGGAGGAGCTGCTGGAGGATTTGGCAGAGGGGAAGGACTTAAGCGATGCAGAGCTGGCGTATGTGAAGATTTATGCCAATCTGAAGGATGTGGAAAGGGCGCAGCAGAAGGCAGAGCTGAAAAACAGCTTTTCGGATGAGTTTGTAAAGGAACTGGAGGGTATGGATATTTCCCGCGAGGACATAGAGGGGATGCGGGTACGGATTGGGAGCAATGGGGATGTGATTGTGGACGGGATAGCGGATGGGGCTGTCCGGGAACAGGTACAGAGACTCATCGATAAAAAATACAGTGACCGGATGTACCAGTATTACATAGGGATTGCGGACAGTGTGGGGAATCTGCCCTCAAATACATACCAGTATGCCGCGGATGTGCAGGAGGTGCGGCGCTACCTGAAGGGGGTCACCGGGGAGGATATCTCCCTGGAGAAGCTGTTTCTGACACCTGATGGGAAGATCGGAGGGCTGCCGGAGAAGGCGGCTAATCTGATCAACAGGACGAAGGACAATGCAAAGATTGAACGGATCAAGGATGCACTGTCTGATATCATAGGGAATATCAGGATAAGCGGGGACTTGGGGATTCCGGATTTTACCGCACAGCTTCGGTTTGACAATGGGTCATTTACTGTGGTGGACAGCGGTTTTGCGGTGGATATGGGCGCATTGGACCGCCTGCTGACACCACAGTCCTTTGGCAATATGTATTCCGATATGTATCAATATCAATTCAGGAAGGTTTTATAAACAGTCTGTGAAAGGGCGGCAGCATTTCTTGCTGTCGCCCCTTGCTAGGATATCTCCAGGGACGTTTTGGTGCGATTCCTTTTATTGAAGGGTGAGCCGCCACTATCTGCCGGAAGAAATGGAGACATATCAAATCGGGGAGGAGATAAATGAAAAGATAAAATATTTTTCTGATGAGAGAAGCGGGGGATGCCACTATACTAGTATAATGGCATCCGCGCTACAAACACATACATCATGATAAAATGGCAGATACTGCCGCCCATCACAAACAGATGGAATATTTCATGGGAGCCAAAGCTCTTATGCTTCCGGTTAAAAATCGGCAGCTTTAACGCATAAATAATACCTCCAACCGTATAGATGATACCTCCGGCCAGCAGCCATCCAAAGGCCTGAGGAGACAGGGAGTTGATGATCTGGGTAAAGGCAAGGACACAGATCCAGCCCATGGCAATATACAGCAGGGAAGAAAACCATTTGGGGCAGGTAATCCAGAATGCCTTGACCAGAATTCCGGCAAGGGCAATCCCCCACACAAGGGCAAGCAGGGTGTAGCCGACCCTTCCGCCCAGAACAACTGTGCATACCGGCGTATAGCTGCCTGCAATCAGCACAAAAATCATCATGTGATCCACCTTGCGCAGAATGCGGTTCGTCCGCGCTGAGAGATTCAGCGCGTGGTAGGTGGCGCTTGCGCCATAGAGCAGAATCATGCTGATGATAAATACAGCAAGAGAAATCACATGTACCCGGTCCGGGTTGGTGGAAGCACGTATCAGGAGAGGCATTGCTGCAAATAATGCCATCAGCATACCGATAAAATGAGTGATCGAGCTTCCGGGATCTTTTAATTTAAACTTCATAGAAACATCTCCTTTATGTATATGATATGCAATATTTCAAAAAAAATACAACACATAGTAACGAAAACCATATATAGCATATACAAATACTACTATTTGCGGAGAAAAAAGTCAATAGAAGAATGAAAAGAATCTTTTATGATTTCATATGTTTTTCTTGACATTCAAATCTTACTAATGTAATATTTGAATGGAATCCTACATTTGTAAGATTAGAAACCCAGAATCGATTTATCTGAAAATGATTTCCAAGGAGGACATATGAAAAAACATTCCAATACGGTTAAACAAGTAAAACAAATAAAACAAATAAAACAAATCTGCTTCGCTGGGCTGGGCGTATTTGTCCTGGCTGGCTGCTCCGGCAAAACTGACATTGGGAAAGGACCGGATATCATCGCCGGGATGCTTTCGGAAGCACTGGGGACAGAACTGGAACGAACAGCAGTGCAAATGCTGGAAGAAGGACCAGTGGAAATCGGATCCATAGAAACCGGATCCATAGAAACCGGATCCATAGAAGCCAAGACCGCAGAAGCAGACTGGTCAGATTATTTTGACGGCCTTCCTGGGGCAGCGGTTTTATTCGATGCTTCCGCCCGGCAGTATACGGTATACAATCGTGGGCTGGCAGAAGCAAGACATTCGCCCTGCTCCACCTTCAAAATTATCTCTTCCCTGATTGCCCTGGAGGAGGGGATCATCGAACCGGACAATTCTGTCCGCAAATGGAGCGGGGAGACATTTTGGAAGGAAGAATGGAACCGTGATATTGATTTTAGGGAAGCCTTCCGGGAATCCTGTGTCTGGTATTTTCGGGAGGTCATAGACGAGATTGGGCCGGAGCGGATGCAGGAGGAGCTTCTTGGCCTTGCCTATGGGAATTGTGATTGCTCGGATTGGGAGGGGCGGCAGAATACCAATAACAGTAACCGGGCATTGACGGGATTCTGGATTGAGTCGTCCCTGGCAATTTCTCCCAGGGAGCAGACAGAGGTGATGGCGCGCATCTTTGGGGAATCGTCCGTCTATTCATCCGCAGCGCAAGACGCCCTGCGCCAGGTCATGCTGACAGAGGGGCCGGATGAAACAGGTGTTTCCATCTATGGGAAGACCGGCATGGGCAAGACAGGGGGAGTGCTGGCGGATGCCTGGTTTGCCGGATTTTCGGAAAGGGAGGGGGAAGCAATTTATTTCTGTGTCTATCTTGGGCAGACAGAACGCCAGGATGCATCCAGCACCCGGGCAAAGGAGATTGCAATTCAGCTGGTGCAGGATTACTGGGATGGTCCAGCTTGTATCATCCCCTAATCCAGAACACCCAAGCCCGATAGGATGGAAAACGTCAGCTCCGCTGCAGCCGAGCCAAAGGCCAGCTCCCCATCCCGAATATTTGTGGCAAAGAAATAGACATGATCCTCCTGTTCCAGGAAGCCGATGAACCATCCAAGGATATTTTTTCCATCTGCGTTCCCAGTGCCGGTCTTCCCGTAAACTGCACTGTGGCCTTCTGTGTACAGAAAAAGGGAATCCTTCACTGCCTGGATATTTTCCTGGGAAAACCCAAATTGGTTGCAGTAGAGCTTCTGAAGCATTTCCACCTGCTCGATGGGGGAGATCACCAGGGAGGAATCCGCCCAATAAGAGGCAATATCTTCACCAGCCGTACAGCTGCCATAGCCGATCTCTTCAATGAAATCCTGGATTGCAGGCAGGCCCGCCTGCCTGTCAATGGCCTGGAAATACCAGTTGACGGAATGCTCCATGGCAGAGGGCAGCTCCTGATCCCGATTCCATGAGGGAAGGTCATACTGCCGGCCGTCCCAGGGGAGACGGGAATGCTCTGGCGAGATGATTCCCGCCTCCAGCCCCAGCAGGGCGCTGTATATTTTGTAGGTGGAGACAGGTGCTGTCCGTTCCTGGGCAAGCTCCTGGTTGTAAATCTGCCACGTGTGATTCTGGGCGTCATACAGCACAAAGCTGCCCCTGCTCTGGCCGAAGAAATCCTGCAGGTCAAGAGCAGAAATGGTTCGGCCCTGCTCCCGAAAGGCATAGCGGCTGCGGTCAGCTGCCCCAATGGACAGAAAAGGAACAAAGCCCAGCATGAAAACAGCGATTGCAATACAGGAAAAGGACCCAAGAAGGGCTTGCCTGGGGGAGGCTTTTTGATACCTGGCAATATGTAAGATGCGTTTTTTCATCTGGGCCATACCTCCGTTGATGCCAATGACAAAGGGGAAGGCAGAGCGGGATACCTTTTGGGCAAGGTCAATCAGCGTAGTGCCGTAGCTTTCATAGGCGTCTGCCTCCAGCATGCCAAGGACATGGGCATCGCAGGCGATTTCCCGGTCTGTTTTCATTTCCCTTAGTGCGTACCATACAGCAGGGTTGAACCAGTACAGAATCCGAACCATATGCATCAGGCAATTCACCACATAATCCCGGCGCCTGTAATGGGACAGCTCATGGAGCAGCATATAGCGGATATCCCTTGGCGGGCAGTCGGAAATTACATGGATGGGCAGATAAATACATGGACGAAAAAGCCCTGCGATAACAGGGGTGGTTAAAAAGGCAGTGCTGTAAATGGGGAGAGGCCGAGGAATGCCCATTTCCAAGAGGCAGTCCTGATACAGCCTGCGCAGGACAGGGCTCTGCAGGGGCAGGGCGGACCGTTTGATCCCATGGAACCGGAGGACAGAAAGCAGCGTCAGCCCTGTCATTGCGGCTATGCCGGCCATCCACAGGGCAAACAGCAAAAGCCCGATGCCAGGGGACGCCTGCTCGCTGACAGTCATGGCAAAATCCTCCATCCATCCCAAAGCCCCGGCAGGAGGCAGTGCGGCGGCTCCCTCCATGGCAGATTCCAGGGGAGGAGCGGATACCGGCCGAAAGGCCTTCAGCCAGGAAGAGAGCGGAAGGGCTTCCAGGGGCAGAAAGGGGACGGCCAGAAGCCCCAGGAATGGGAACCACAGGAGATACTGCATCCGGCCTGTGAGGCTTTTTCGGAGCAGGCGCTTGACAGCCAGGAGCATGACGGCCACAGGGCAGATCAAAGCATTGCATATCAGGAACTGAACCGCGTAATCTCCCATGTCAGGCGCCTCCCTTTTTGGAATTTTCGGACAGAAGGGAGCGGAGGGTGCTGATCTCCTTTTCCGATAATTGATCGTGATCCATATAAGCAGATACCATGGCGGAAATATCGCCGTCATAGAAGCGGTTCAAGAACGAGCTGCTCTCCTGGCCGATATATTCATCCTTGTTCACCAAAGGGGTGTAGACAAATACCCGGCTCTGTTTTTCGTAGGTGAGGATGTTTTTGTTCACTAAGCGCTTGATCAGGGTCTGGATGGTTTTGGGGCTCCAGGAAGTGGTTTGCAGCAGGCGCTCAGTGATCTCATTGGTGCTGATCGGCGCGTGTTTCCAGACAATTTTCATAACTTCGTATTCAGCTTCGGAAATCTGGGGCAAGGTTCTCAAAGTTCATTCCTCCTGTTTGAAATATTACATTTGTAATAAGAATATTATAGGGGATAGGGGGAAGCATGTCAATGAGATTTTGGGCTGAAACCAGGTTATAGTTCACGGTGCCTTGCACCCTGCTGCAAGGCATCCGGCCAGTAAAATAGCGGTTGCGTGCATCCAGCCCCTCGCCGTCAGGCGACTTTTCAATGGGCTGGATGCGTTACAGTTCGCGGCCGGTCAGGCCGTGAATTGTAACGAAACCAGCGGGAAATCGTGTATAAAATTAAAATCTGGGATTGCCGGCAATGCCAATTGGAAGTATAATAAAAAAATGTAGTCTTGGAGAAGAAAGAAGAAAGGCGGGGGTAGAATGGCAAGTATATTTGATATCTTAGGACCTGTGATGGTGGGACCGTCCAGCTCCCATACAGCGGGAGCGGCACGGATTGGGATGATTGCAAGGCAGCTCTTCGGAAGGCAGCCGGAGAGGGCGACAGTATATCTGCACGGTTCCTTTGCGGCAACCGGGAAGGGGCATGGCACGGACAAGGCGCTGATTGCAGGACTATTGGGAATGAAGCCGGATGACATGAGGATACCGGACAGCTTTCAGATCGCCCGGGAGGAGGGCATGGAGTTCACGATTAGCGCCAGGGATATCCGGGAGGCACATCCGAATACAGCGCAGATCGTCATGGAGGCAGAAGGTCTGGATACAATGAAGATTCAGGCATATTCCATCGGCGGAGGAAGGATCCGAGTCTGTAAGGTAGATGGGATTGACGTGGATTTCAGCGGGGAGAGCAATACCTTAATGATTCGAAATATAGACGAACCAGGGCGGATTACGGATATAACAGGCGCACTGAGCCGGGCGATGGTCAATATTGCTACCATGCAGGTATTTCGGGAGAAGCGGGGAGGGTCTGCCATTATGGTTGTGGAGACGGACCAGGTGGTGCCGCAAGAGACTGTGGATGAACTGCGGAGCAAGGAAGGGATCATCCGAGTGAAATTTCTGCATGCGAATTAATGTTTAGAAAGCGAGGATAGAGAGGACATGTCTTATCAGTCAATGGAAGAGGCACAGGAAAGATGTGAAAAGGAAGGAATCGAGTTCTGGAAGGCGGTTCAGCTGGAGGATGGGAATGAACGGGCGGTTTCGGAGGAGGATTCCTGGGATGAAATGAAGCGCATGTGGCATGCAATGCTTGACAGCCTGGATTCGTATGACCCGGATCTTATGTCCGGCAGCCGGATGGTAGGAAGAGAAGGCGGACTCATGGATGCTTATCGGGAGACGAAGGATACGCTGTGCGGAGATTTTATGGCAAAGGTTATGGGAAACGCGCTTAAGATGGGCTGCAACAATGCCTGTATGAAACGGATTGTTGCAGCGCCTACTGCGGGCGCCTGCGGGGTTGTGCCTGCCGTGCTTGTGACGTATTACCGGGAGTATGATGTTTTGGAGGAGATGATGATAAAGGCGCTGTACGTGGCAGCAGGGATCGGGCAGATCATAGCGAACCGGGCATATCTTGCAGGTGCATCCGGCGGGTGCCAGGCTGAGATTGGTTCTGGCTCCGGTATGGCGGCAGCTGCGATCTGCTATGTCAAAGGCGGAAGTACGGCTCAGATCGGACATGCCTGCGCGATGGCGCTCAAGAATCTTATGGGGCTGGTCTGTGACCCGGTGGGCGGACTGGTGGAGGTTCCCTGTGTGAAGCGCAATGTCAGCGGAGCCTTCAATGCGATTGCGGCTGCGGATATGTCTTTGGCTGGAATTGAGAGTCAGATTCCGGTGGATCAAGTAATTGATGCAATGAAAGAGGTGGGAGATAAGATGGATGTGAGCCTCCGTGAGACCGGAATCGGCGGCGTGGCAGGGAGCCCCAGGGCTATGGATATTGTAGCTCGGATGAATACAGTATGAATGAAGAATGGTTATCGATCACAATCAATCAAATGACTGTTTTCGCTGCGGTTGTGGAGCAGGGAGGCTTCCTGGCTGCCAGCATGTGTCTGCACATGACCCAGTCGGCTGTGAGCAAAAGCATTGCCCGGCTGGAAAAGCAATTGGAAACGCCCCTGTTTCGGAGAACGACCCGAAGTCTGGAGATGACAGAGGAGGGCGAGCTTATCTACGGTCAGTGGAAGCAGGTGCTCTTACAGATGGAGCAGGCCTATGCCCTGCTTAAGAGGAAGAAGAGTGCATTGAAGATCGGGCTTACCAGCACCACCCGTCCGGAACGGTATTTTGAAGAGATTCGGAGGAAATGCAGGGAATGTATGCCGGACCTGACCCTGGATGTGGAGAGCGAGTACATGACGGAACTGGAAAAAAAGCTGCTGCATGGGGAATATGACCTGGTATTTTTGCCGGATTTTGAACGCTATTTTATTGAAGAGCATCAGATGCAGTGGAAATGGGCAGCGCGAAGCAATGCTTATGTGCTTATGCCCAGCTTCCATCCGCTGGCAGGGCGTAGCTCGGTTTGCATGGAGGAGCTTCTGGGGGAGGAATTTGCCATACTCCGCCATACGATGACGCCTGGCTATGAGCGGGATCTGCGGGAACGCTTTGAGAAATATCAGGCCACGCCAAAGTGTACGAATATCTATCACAATGCCAATACGCTGCGCCATTTCTTTGTGCCGGAGAAGGAGGTGCTTCTTGTGGATGCATTTTATGATTATATCGAGCATCCCCAGGTAGTCTGCGTCAAGGTGGAGGATGCGTATAATGGCATTATTTGTGCATGGGATCCAAAGAGGAGGAGGGAAGCGGTGGCTCATATGCTGGCTGCTTTTTCATGATATAGGAAATTATTCCAGATAGGAATAAGTGGAGCATTTTCTTTCGTTTGTGAAACAGAGGGCAGTGATTGTATAATTGTTTTATCAAAAAAGAACGGAGGAAATTTTATGGGACAGCCAACAAGAGTTCCGGTGCCGGAACAGTCAAAAGCAAGGAGCTATTACAAGTATTACAGCAAGGAATTTGCAGCGGTGCCAAAGGAGAAGCTGGATTTTCTGAAAGCTCCCTATGGAAAAATGGAAGACGGTCTGGATATCAATGACAGAAACAAATTGTTTGAGCCGGGATATCTTCCGGATGAGCAGGGGATTTTTCCGACAGCCCAAGGGGGAGCGGTTGTGGCAAACCGGACCTTTTTCCCGGGAAGCAACGGAGAGATGCTGCAGTGGTGGTTTGGATGGCATGGAGTAGATCCGCTTCGGTATGCAATCTGGGATCCCTATGACCATTATGACCTGGAGATTTCCTTTGCAGACAGGGCAAAGATCTTAGACCCAGCTACGCCCATTCCCCAGAAATGCTATGATGTACTGCATGTAGTGACAGAGTCGCTGGTAATGGGGGATGCGCCGGTGCCCCTGTATCTCTGGTTCAGTGATCCGGCAAAGCTTGGGTATGATGCCAGCAAAATTTTTACAGAGGCATGCTCCTTTATGGTGTGCGCAAATGTGGAAATCAAGACGCCCATGGGACATCTTCCAGTTGTTATGACCCATATGGCAAGGGACATTGAGGGCGGCTGTGAGCTGCGGACACGTTTCTGGATGGGCTATAATATCATTAACGGCCAGGCACAGTATCTGATGCCGGGCGGGGCTTCCTTCCCCCAGAAGGTATGCGAAGAGCTTTTGAGCCACAATTTCAATGAGTTTACAAACCTGAGCGTGTTATTGCCTCAGGTGTATGCAGAAGAGAAGGATAACTGGGAGTAGAAGGGGGAGCGGTCAGCGGATGAATACGAATGATACGAAAAGTAATTTTGGAAAATGGGGCTGGTCCATGATCCTGTACTGTGCGCTGAGCTATTACCTTGCGGCAGCGTTGTCTACCGATACCCTGAATTTTTTCCCAAGTATATTTACGGAGCTGCGTGGATGGGATGCTTCGGCTGTTGATACCATGAATACAATGGCTGGCGTAGGAGGATGGTTTGGCGTAATTGCAGCATTTGCCTTCAGTATCCTGGCAGCAAAAATGGGGAGCAGGGTGATTTCTGTAATCGGAAATATTTTAGCCGGGATTATCTGTATCCTGTTTGCTACGACACAGAATTTTACATTTTTCCTGATTCTGATCGTGCTGATGGTATTTGTGTCCGGCAGTGTTCAGCTAAGCGTTGTCCCCAATAACCTGATGAATATATGGTTCCCCAAAAAGAAGGGGCTGGCCCTGGGCTGGGCCTCCATGGGGCTGCCGCTGTGCACGGCAACGATTGTGCTGGTTATGAATGCGTTTGTCAATGCACAGGGACCAAAGGGAATATCGACCTTCTACATAGCATTTGGGATTGTCTGCTTTGTCTTTGCGGCTGTAAGCTGGTTTTGGTGCAAAAATACGCCTGAGGAGGTTGGATGTACACCGGATAATCAGCCCATTGACCTGGCAGCAGCCAACAGGCTGCGGGTAGAGCAGGAGGAGGCTGCGAAAAAGCTGACAAGTGCTGTCCTTTTGAAGAATCGAAATACATGGCTGATTGGTCTGGGAATGGGCTTCATGTGGATGACAACCATTGGGTTGGTATCTAATTTTGTGACGCGTCTCTGCCAGACTGGTGTGGAGCCTGGATTTGCAGTCCAGATGCTGACGGTTGCCGCTATATGCGGAATAGTCGGCTCTTATATCTGGGGATGGCTGGATCAGAGATTCAGTACAAGAACGGCTTCCGTTCTATATGGGATCTGGTATTTGATTGCCCTGTTGATCATGATATTTATGAATGGTACCACGCCGATGGTAATCCTTGCAGCGTTTTTTGTAGGAGTTGGCATCGGAGGGATCGGCAATCTGATTCCCTCTATGATCGGCACCTGCTTTGGCCGGTTTGGGTTTATCCAGGCAAATAAGATTATTTCTCCCATCAATACGGCGGTTCGGTGCTCTGCGCTTATCATAATCGGAATCATAGGCACAGCAAATTTACCTACAGCATACGGCGTATTTCTGGCATTTGACCTGATCGGAATCCTGATGGTATTGTTTGTGAAGCCGACGCAGGAATAGGCTTTTAGGCATAAAAGATCATACAGTGATGAAAAAAGTACAGTACAAATACACAACTTTGTCTGTACTTTTTTTATTTGGTGTTATATCATGGGGTTGGGGTCAAAATGTTGGGGTCAAAAAAAGGTTTCATACAGCTTGGAGGACAGCAGGATGCAGAGGATTTTGATTGCAGAGGATGACGAAAAAAATAATCAGATGCTTAAGGAATATCTGGAGGGCCACGGGTACGCCTGTACCCAGGCATATTCCGGCAGTGAGGCGAAGCTTCTGTTTTCCATGGAGGAATTTGATCTGGTGCTGTTGGATTTGATGCTGCCGGGCATTCCCGGGGAGGAGCTGGTGGCATCCTTTTCGGAGAAAGCGCCGGTGATTGTGCTGTCAGCCAAATCAGGGCTTGACAGCAAGGTGGAGGTGCTGTCATCTGGTGCAGAGGACTATCTCACGAAGCCCTTTGACCTGCCGGAGCTTTTGGTGCGCATCCAGGTGCAGTTCCGCCGGCGGAACAAGCAGGGGGCGGGCGGCGGCTATTCCTACCGGGAATGGGTCCTCAATCCCGATACCCAGGAAATGACGGCAGGAGGGGAGCCGGTGGAGCTGACCCGGCATGAATTTTTGATCCTGGAGCTGCTGATCCAAAATCCCAGGCGCGTGTTTACAAAGCAGATGATCTACGAGTACGCCTGGGGGGAAGAGTATCTGGCGGAGGACAAGACCATCAATGTACATATCAGCAATATACGTTCAAAGCTGAAAAAGAGCGGGACAGACCAGTATATCCAGACGGTGTGGGGCATGGGCTTTAAACTTTCTTAAACTTTTCTAAGCGCTTTCTGAAAATTCCTGTGTTAGACTATAGGAAATCAAGAAATCAGTTGGTGCATTCGCACACAGGAAGGAGTAGAAATCATGAGAACAGAAAGGGATAACCCATATGCCGTAGAGACAAGGGCTTTAACAAAGCTGTATGGCGGCAGGGCTGCAGTCAGGCATTTGGATCTACAGGTCCGGGAAGGGCAGATCTACGGGTTTATTGGCAGGAATGGCGCCGGGAAATCCACCACCTTGAAGATGATCAGCGGGCTGGCCAGGCCTACGGAGGGGGACATCCGGTTATTTGGAAAGCCGGTCAGCGACCCGGTGATAAGGCGCAGGCTTGGGGTGCTGATTGAGTCGGCAGGATTGTACGCCAATCTGACGGCCCGGCAGAATGTGATGATGAAGGCAAAATGCATAGGGCTTGCAGACGAGGCGAGTGTAGATACCGTGCTGTCCCAGACCGGCCTGTCGGATGCAGGCAAGAAGAAGGTAAAGCATTTTTCCATGGGGATGAAGCAGCGGCTGGGAGTAGCCCTGGCCCTTTTGGGGAACCCGGATCTTCTGATCCTTGATGAGCCCATCAACGGCCTGGACCCGGAGGGGATCCGGGAGCTGCGGCAGCTGGTGCTGGACCTGAACGAGGAGGGCAAAACCATCCTGATCAGCTCCCATATTCTGGGGGAGCTGAGTAAGATCTCTACCAATTACGGGATCATCAAGGACGGACAGCTGATGGAGCAGATCACCAGGGAGGAGCTGGAGGAAAAATGCCAGGATTATTTTCAGATTCGCGTTGCGGATGTGAAGCGGGCGCTGCCCTTGATCCAGGAGCACTTTCCGGCACTGCAGCCCAAGGTGCAGGACGATCAGTCCATTCGGATCTACGGGCTTGCGGAGGGCTCCCGGATCAACCAGATATTGATTGAAAATCAGGTCCCGGTATATGAATCAGGATTTCACCGGATGGATCTGGAGGAGTATTTCTTAAACCGTATGGAAGGGGGAACGGTCAATGTTTAATCTGCTGCGTATGGATCTATATCGGGTAATTAGAAGCAAGTCATTGTATGTATGCTTCGGGATTTTGCTGCTTATGGTATTTACGGCTTTTGGGCTCTGGTATGTGGTGGTATCGCCCCAGGGGCTGGAGCTGTTGGCCAGCTTGGAAAACGGGGGAAACGTGCAGCTAACAGGGCTGTCGAAAGCCCTGGAGGAGCTGGATTTTCTGATGCTTTTCCGGCAGATCTGCCTGGATGGGGGAATGTACAACCTGATGCTCGGGATCTTTGTGATGCTGTTTGTATGTGCGGATTTTCAGAAAGGCTTTATCAAAAATGTGATGGCCTTCCATCAGAACCGGTGGAATTACGTGGGAAGCAAGCTTCTGACAGCTGCCATTGTGGATGCCTGTTATCTGGTTGGCATGCTTGCGGTTTCTCTTGTTCTGAACCAGGTACTGGGGCAGCTGGTGTCTCCCTCTCCCTGGCAGGATCTGGTATTTTATATGACCTGGGTGTGGCTTTTGACCACGGCCTTTTCCGCATTGATTATTTTGCTGTGCGTCCTGACCAGAAGCGTGGCGGTAGGGGCTGTTGCGGCAGTTCTTCTGGGAAGCGGCCTGGTGGTGACGCTGGTGTATGGCCTGCTGGATCTCCTTCATTTGAACGGGTGGCTGGAATATACCATATATCTGACTATGAGTATGGGACCCGGGCATTTCGCATCGGCCGGGGATCTTAAGGTATATGCCGTAGGGGCGGGTTTTCTGGCCCTTTACACGGTTCTTACAGGGATTTTCCTGAATAAGAAGGATATTTAGTCCAAAAGCGGTAAGGAGGGCGGTTTATGGCCGTGGTGATGGCAATTCTTATATGTATTTGTGTCCTGCTGGCAGTACAGTATATCCGGGGCATCCTGGCAGTGCGCTCTCTGCACATGCAGCTGGAGGAAATCGGGCGGGGAAGCCGCATGGAGCTGGGGGCACAGAGCCGTCAAAAGGATATCCTGGCCCTGTGCAGGACATTAAACCAACTCTCCAGGCTCCGGCTTGCGAAGGAGATTCAATATGAGAAGGCAGAAAGACAGCTGAAGCAGAATGTGACAAGCCTTGCCCATGATATCCGCACCCCTCTGACCGGGGCCTCCGGCTACCTGCAGCTTGCCAGGGAATGCCAGGAGAGGGCAAAGCGGGAACGGTATCTTGCAGTTGCAGAGGAGCGGCTGGAAGAGCTTAAGGATATGCTGGAGGAGCTGTTTTTGTATACCAAGATTACCAGTGAGGAATATGAGATGAATATCTGCCAGATCCAGGCGCTGCCCCTTCTGGGGGACTGCCTAGTGGGCTTTTACCGGCAGTTTGAGGAAAAAGGGATTGCACCCCAAGTGGAATTTGAGGAGGAGGGTATAAGGTTTTTGGCAGACGAAGCGTGCCTGCGCCGGATCTTTCACAATCTGATTCAGAATGCCCTCCTCCATGGCCAGGGAGGACTTTGGATCCGTCAGGAGGGCAGCAGCCTGATTTTTGAAAATCCGGTAGCAGAGGCTGACAGGCCGGACACGGAACAGATGTTTGAACGTTTTTACAAGGCAGATTCCGCCCGGGGGAAGGGCTCCTCCGGGCTGGGGCTGTTTATTGTCCGTGAGCTGACAGAGAAGATGGGGGGCAGCGTCCGGGCCCGGATGCTGGGAGGACAGCTGCAGATTACGGTGGAGCTTATTTGCTGAGAGTGGGAATAGGAGATTGAGGAATGATTTACGAACTGATATGCTGCTTTTTTCTATATGCCTTCCTGGGCTGGTGCCTGGAGGTTGTCTATGCCGCGGTCCAGAAGCGGCGGTTTGTGAACCGGGGACTTTTGAACGGGATGCTGTGTCCGGTGTACGGCCTTTCCATGGGATTCCTCCTGGTCTTTTTTCAGGGGCTTAAGGAGCGGCCGGTATTTCTGTTCCTGGCCTGTATTCTGGTTACCGGGGTGTTTGAGTGGGCCGCCGGGATGCTGCTGGAGAAAATACTGGGAAGGAAATGCTGGGATTACAGCGGTTATCGGGATCATATCGGCACCTACATCTGCCTGCGCTTTTCCGCCATCTGGGCAGTGGCGGCAACGCTCATTATAGAATTCTTCCATCCGCTGGCCGTATCCTTTGTGCATGCCATTCCCTATCTTCTGGGGCGGATTTTGATGATCCTTCTGCTGGCAGCTCTGGCAGTGGACATTCTGGCCACCTGGGCAGCCCTTAAGAAGATGAAGCTGGAAAACCAGCAGCTGCGGGAAATTGCCCAGGGCATCAAAAGAGTGTCCCGGGCCCTGGATAATGCCATTACCCGGGCTGTTGAGCGCCGAATGGGCAGGGCATTTCCCACCGGGGAGGAGGCCCGGGAGGAGCAGGAGAGAAAGGCCCGGGAGCAGGAGGCCAAAAAGCGGATCTTTGCTTATGGCTGCGGCTTCCACAAGCTGGTGTGGCTGTTTTTCCTGGGGGCGTTTCTGGGGGATATTACGGAGACCATCTTCTGTCTGCTGACCACCGGGCAGCTGATGAGCCGCAGCAGTGTGGTGTACGGGCCCTTCAGCATTGTCTGGGGCGCAGGAATCGCCGGCTTTACCCTGCTGCTTCACCGGTATCAGGAGAAAAAGGACAGCGCCCTGTTTTTCCTGGGAACCGTGCTGGGAGGACTCTACGAGTACATATGCAGCGTATTTACGGAATTGGTGTTCGGCACGGTATTCTGGGATTACAGCGATATCCCCTTTAATCTGGGAGGCCGGATCAATCTGCTGTACTGCTTTTTCTGGGGGATCGCGGCTGTGATCTGGATGAAGGGACTGTACCCCAGGGTGTCGGCCTGGATCGAACGGATCCCGATGAGGGCAGGAAAGGCCATAAGCCGGGTATTTGTGGTATTTATGGCAGCAAACATTGTCATATCCGGTATGGCCTTGGGGCGTTACAGCAAAAGGGCTGAGGGCCTTGGGCCGGCCAACGGGCTGGAGGAGCTGCTGGACCAGCGGTTTGATGACAGAAGGATGGAGCGGATCTATCCCAATGCCATTGTGAAGTAAATAGATAACCGAATATTCTTGTCAAACGACGCAGCCACCACCGCTGCGCCTTAAACACATGGGGCTGTCGCACTAACGATTGAAAAATCGGGGGTGTGACAGCCCTTTTTTGTTTGCCAGAGCCACAGGCGGCGAAGCAGATTAGGATTCTTTTTTTGTATTTAAAGATTGACAAACAGATATATACATGTTATATTATATGCATACATATGTATACAAATTTTAAGAGGAAGAAGGAGGTTACTTATGAAAGCGAAACTTGTGAGTATGATGTTGGTGCTTGGGATGACAGCCGGTCTTCTGGCAGGCTGCGGCGGTTCTGGCGACGGGGCTGCAGACCCGGAGCAGTCCGCGTCCGGACAGGAGGACCAGACGGGGACGGACGCTCCGGCAGAGGGAGATGGGGCAGGCGGAGAGGACACAGGCAGCCAGAATGCCGGCGATGGGGAGAAGATCACCCTGAAGCTGTTCCACAATTGGATCAATGTGGAGGAGACGCCCTATTTTGAAGATATTGCCAAGGAGTTTGAATCCACCCATGAGAATGTGGATATTGTAATTGAGAATGTGGGGGATCCCGATTACCGTTCCAAGCTGAAGGTGATGCTGGGGGCCAACGAGGCGCCGGATATCTTTTTCTCCTGGAGCGGCGAGACTGCATTTAAGTTTGCAAGAGCCGGCAGCGCCATGGATCTGACGAAATATTTTGAGGAGGACAGCCAGTGGAAGGACAGCTTTGTGCAGGCTTCCCTGACGCCCTTTGAGTACGACGGCGGCATCTACGGGGTTCCGGTGCGGATTGACTGCAAGATGATGGTATACAACAAGGCATTGTTCGAGGAATACAATGTGAAGGTTCCCACCACCTATGAGGAGTTCCTGGATGTCTGCGAGACCTTCAAGGAGGCGGACATTATCCCGCTGGCCCTTGGAAATATAGAGCCCTGGGCATCCTGCCATTACATTTCCACCTTCAACAGCATGTGCGTGCCGGATGAGGTGCGGACTGGGGACAACAATTACAAGACCGGCACCTTCACGGATCCGGGCTATGTGGAGGCCCTGAATATGCTCAAGGAGCTGAATGACAAGGGCTATTTTACCCCCAATACCAATGCCATGGATTTTGATATGGCCAGAAATGATTTCTTTATCGGCAAGGCGGCCATGACCTATATGCAGTCCATTGAGTTCAAGCGCTGTGAGGAAAATAACGTGGATGCAGGCGTGTTTAAGATTCCCTTCCCCGCAGGGGCAGCAGGCAATGAGAAGCTTGTGACAGGCTCCCCGGACGGATTTATGATCTCCAGTACCTGCAAGCATCCGGAGATAGCCATTGAATTCCTGAAGCTGATGACCAGTAAGCCCTGGCAGGAGCGCATGATTACACAGCTTTCCAGCCCGGCCTCGGTTCAGGATGTCCACAATGCAGAGAATTCCAATGACGTTACCCTTCAGGCCGTGGAGGTATATGAGCAGGCAGACGGATTTGCCAACTGGCTGGATGCTGATATCCACAGCAAGATCTCGGAGATTTATGTCCCGGGCCTGCAGGAGGTAATCGCAGGCACCAAGACACCGGAGGATCTGATGGGCGAGGTTCAGGCCGCGGCCAAGCAGGTTCAGTCGGAAGAGGAAGAGTAGGCGGAAGGATGCAGGTGCAGTCCGAAGCGAGAAAGACATAATTATGGAAGGGGCTCCTGTAGGAGAGGCAGGAGCCCCGGATAAGGGGGAATTGTTTTGAAAGCATATAAGAATAAAAAAATAATGATCCTGTTTCTGGCCCCGGTAGTGCTTGGCCTGTTGGTATTTGTGTATTACCCCCTGCTGCAGACCGTCATTGGAAGTCTGTATGAATGGGTTTCCTACACACCGGATCAGAAATGGGTGGGGCTTAAGAATTACGGGGCCATTTTTACAGGCAGTGGATTTGGCAGGATCCTGTTTAACAATATCATTTATGCTGCCCTTTCCGTGGTATGCCAGGTGGGGCTGGCTATGGTGCTGGCAGCCTGTCTGGAGGAACTGTTCATGCGGAAGTTCCAGGGATTTTTCCGGACAGTGCTATTTTTGCCATCCCTGATTTCCATGTCAGTAATTGCGCTGCTGTGGAAATGTATTTTCAATCCCAATACCGGGCTTTTGAATACCTTTTTGATGAACATAGGAGTACAGAACCCGCCTACCTGGCTGGGAGATGCCAATCTGGCTATTTTCTGCTGTATTTTTATTTCTCAATGGCAGTACGTGGGGTACTGTATGCTGCTGGATCTGATCGGAATCCAGAAGATCCCCCAGGAGCTGTATGAGGCTGCCCTGATTGATGGCGCGGGTTCCGTAAAGAAGTTTTTCTATATTACGCTGCCCATGGGCAAGGAATCCATGCTGGTGACAGCCATCATCACAGTGATCGGAAGCTTCAAAATCTTCACGGAGATCCAGATTCTGACAGGAGGCGGCCCGGGACGGGCCTCGGAGGTACTGGCCACAGCCATGTACCGGTCGGCCTTTGTCAACGACGAGATGGGAGTGGCCAGTGCCTACGCAGTGATTATTTTTGTGATTACCCTGGTGCTGTCGCTGGTTCAGATGAAATTGTCAAAAACAGGCGGGGAGGCGGATGTATGAGATATCAAAAATGGTACGGATCCATGGGAAGGATCGCGGTATTCCTGGTGTTTGTGCTGCTGGCAGTGCTTGTGATCCTGCCGCTGGTGTGGATGCTTCTGTCCAGTGTCAAGGATAACACGTCCTTTTTGACAGAGCCCTGGAGCTGGCCCAAGACCTTCCGGATCGGAAATTACTGGTACGCGTTAAAATACGGAGTGGGGCGGTATTTTCTCAACAGCCTCCTCGTCACAGTGGTATCCGTGTTTCTGACGGTGGTGTTCAGCGCCCTGGCAGCCTATGCGGTCAGCCGGTTTCAGTTCAAAGGCAGGAACCTTGTGTTTCTGTTTATTCTGGGAGGCATGATGATCTCGCCGGAGGTCAATCTGGTTTCCCTGTTTAAGCTGATGCAGAACCTGAAGCTGTACAATACCCACCTGGGATTGATTATTACCTACTGTGTATTCCAGTTTTCTTTTACAGTGCTCCTGTTTCGGTCTTATATGCTTTCGCTGCCCCGGGCAGTGGAGGAGTCAGCCTTGCTGGACGGCTGTTCTGTATTGAAACTGTTCATTCATATCATCATTCCCATGTGCAAGCCCATACTGGCTTCCGGGGCCCTGTTTGCCACCATGCATGCCTGGAATGAATATATGTTTGCTACAGTGCTGATTGAAAGTGATTCATTGAAAACCATACCGGTAGGGCTTGTGACACTGCAGGCGGCCCTTCGGACGGATTATCCGGTGCTGATTTCCGGGCTTGTGATCTCCGCATCCGTTGTGGTCATTGCGTTCCTGGTGTTCCAGAAGCAGTTCATCCGGGGCTTATCCCAGGGCAGCATCAAAGGGTAGAAGGGAGAAAAACCATGAAGATTATAGGATTAGGAGACTGCTGTGTGGATTACTATATCCATAAAAAAACGGCATTTCCCGGAGGGAATGCATTTAATATTACGGTATATGCCGGTGAGAACGGCGCAGAGACAGCATTTTTGGGAACCGTGGGGGATGATGTGATCGGGGATCATATCTTAAGGTGCGCAGCCCAAAAAGGGGTGGATACCTCCCACTGTCCCATTAAGCATGGCACGTCCGGCCGGGCGGCGGTAAATATCGTGGACGGAGAGCGGGTATTTGACGGAGGATATTTCCAGGAGGCCCACGGGGTGGGAACTCTGTATCCGCCTATGCTCAGCAAAAACGACTTGGCCTATGTGGAGAGCTTTGACCTGGTGCACAGCTCCTGCTATGCCCATTTGGAGGGCCAGCTGAAACGGCTGGATACAAAAAGGCTGCTGGTGACCTTTGACTTCTCGGAGGAGGAGAAATACCGCACCGATGCGTATCTGAAGGAGGTCTGCCCAATGTTGGACCTGGCTCTGTTTTCCTGTGCTGGGAGCAGTGAGGAGCAAATATGTGAGTTTGCCAAAAAGGTTCAGGGCTATGGATGTAAAAATGTGCTGCTGACCATGGGACGGGGCGGCCAGCTGCTGGTGACCGAGGAAGGCCTGTTCTGCCGGGGCCAGGCCAAGCTGGTGGAGGCAGTGGATACCATGGGAGCCGGAGATTCCTTTTTTGCAGCCTTTCTTGTAAAGCTCCTGGAGCTGGGCTGGAGGAAGCAGGCGCCCCTTAGGGAAGAGCAGGTGCGGGAGGCCTTTGGGGCTGCATCGGAATATGCCGCCAGGGTCTGCCTGGTGGAAGGGTCCTTTGGGATGGGGCTGGAGATTGAGATGTAAGGGAAGGAGATAAAAATGCTGAGGTTTGATGAGAAGGCAATTAAAGCAGATGTGGAAGAGGTCCTGGGACTGCGGCCAGAGGTGGAGGCAGCGGTGAAGGAGATCTGCCGGGAAGGATATGAGAATATTTTTCTGGTAGGCATTGGCGGCACCTATGCAGTGGCGGAGGAGTGGATGGCCTACCTGAAGGGACATTCCAATATTCCGATTTATTTGGAGAATGCCGCTGATTTGATCGCTGAGGGGAACTGTCGTCTGGGAAAGGGATCCGTGATGGTGATTACCTCTGTTACCGGCAATACGCCGGAGATGACCGAGGCTGTGAATTACGGGCATGAGCGAGGAGCAAAGGTGCTGGGGTTTGTGGATGAGAAGGATTCTCCTCTGGCAAAGGTGACGGATATTCTGTTTTCCGTGAGGGGCGGCGCTTATTTGAAGCTTGGCTTGGTTATGCTGGCATTTTTAAGGGAGACAGGCGAGTTTCCGGAGTATGATACGTTCTACAGCCAGATGGAGGGCCTGGGAGAGGGCCTGGCGTCTGTACAGAAGGCGGCAGATGAGAAGGCCAGGGAATTTGCAGCGGCTCACTGGGACGATGAGATTCATTATGTGATCGGCGGCGGATGCCTGAAGGGGGCGGCTTACAGCTATGCCATGTGCTATATGGAGGAAATGCTGTGGATGCGCACCAAGTCCGTGTCGGCAGCGGATTTCTTCCACGGGACGCTGGAGGTCATTGACCGGGACACCAATGTAATGCTGTTTAAGGGAGAGGATGGCGCCCGGGCTCAGACGGAGCGGGTAGAGCGGTTCCTGCCCAGGGTCTGCGGGAATGTGACGGTATTTGATACAGCGGATTATCCCATGGAGGGAATCGACGGGCAATTCCGGGATATCCTGACGCCTCTGGTGATGGCGGCTGTCTATGCAAGGCTCAACGTACATCTGGAGGAGGCCAGAAAGCATCCCATGGAGATTCGTAGATATTACCATAAACTGGACTATTAAACACCCTATGGAGATTCGTAGATATTACAAGCTGGAATATTACAAGCTGGAATATTAAGAATGATAATATTTTGTGAAACGGAGGAGATTGAGATGTACATTGATTACAAGAAGGTAGTAAGCGAGATTCTGGATTCCAGGAAGGAGACAGGAGGGATCCACAACATCTATTTTGCGGCCTGCGGCGGCTCCAAGGCAGGGCTGACCACAGCGGATTTCTTCCTGAAATGTGAGGCGGCAAGGCTGGAGAGCCATGTGTACACGGCAAAGGAATTTGTCCTCTGCCCGCCCAGGGCCTTTGACGCCAACTCCATTGTGGTGACACTTTCCGCCAGCGGAACCACCCCGGAGGCAGTGGCTGCTGCCAGGGCGGCCAGGGAAAT
This sequence comes from uncultured Lachnospiraceae bacterium, assembly GCA_910588285.1. Lineage (GTDB taxonomy): Bacteria > Bacillota > Clostridia > Lachnospirales > Lachnospiraceae > 14-2. Next base: position 6,586 of record CAJUQB010000034.1, on the reverse strand, counting down.
GGGAGCAGTATCCATTGCCATTGTTGGAAAGCAGGATTCGCCCCTGGCCAGGGAGGGGGACTATGTGTTCTACAATGGGGATGAGCCCAAGTACCAGTATTCCACCTGCTCCATGGCCATTGCCCTGAAATTTGCGGTGGAGCTGCTGCACCAGTCCGAGGGCTACAGCCATTATGAGGAGATGCAGAAGGGCTTTGGGATCCTGGACGATGTCATCGCCAAGGCCAGGGAATATGCGGAGGCAGGGGCCATCCGTTTTGCCCAGGAGCATAAGGAGGACAAGGTGCTCCATGTGATGGCCACCGGGGCCAATTACAATGTGGCCTATACCACCACCACCTGTATCCTGATGGAATGCCAGTGGATCCACTCCAATCCCATCCACAGCGGGGAGTTCTTCCACGGGCCCTTTGAGGTGGTGGACAAGGAGGTGCCCTTCCTGGTTCTGGTGGGCGTTGGCCGGGAGCGGGAGATGGATGAGCGCGCCGTGGCCTTCCTGCAGAAGTATGGGAAGCGTGTGACCGTGCTGGACGGCAAGGAGTATGGGATTGATATCCTGGGGGACAGTGTCAGCGAATATTTAAGCCCTCTGGTATTTACCGGGGTATTGAGCCGCTACAGCCACCGGCTGGCGGACGCCCGGAACCATTCGGTGGCTGTGCGCAGGTATATGTGGCATGTACCCTACTAAGCAGCCGGGAGCCGGAACGCGATACGGGGAAAAATGCGGGAATTTCCTGATCCTTGGGACTGCGGTTCTCTGGAGCTTTCTGGGAATCTTTATCCAGGCGGCAGGTGTCCACGGGCTTGTAAGCTCAGGGATCACCAGCCTGGTGGGGGCGGCAGTGCTGGTGCTTTGCAACCGCAGGCACCGGTTCTGCCTGAACCGGCAGACCTTTCTGGCCGGGCTCATTACCGCCGGGATGAACCTGACCTTTTTTCTGGCAAACAGCTACACCACGGTCACCAATGCCATTGTGCTTCAATACTGTTCCCCTATTTTTGTATTGATCTTAAATATTGTGGTCTGCCATTACCGTCCGGGCCGGCTTCAGGTACTGTCCCTGGGAGGCTGTATGGCCGGGATGGCAGTCTTTTTTCTGGATCAGCTTTCCACCGGCAATCTGGCGGGGAACCTGCTGGCATTGGCATCGGGGCTTTTGTTTGCCGGAAGCTTTTTCCTCAACGCCAAGGGGGAGGTGGATCCCATTTCCTCCTCGCTGCTTGCCTTTTTGCTGGATGCCCCGGTGGGGCTTTTCTATATGGCGGCCAGCGGCGGTTTTCCCAGTCTCCAAAGCCTGGGGCTTTTAGTTCTTGGCGGGATTTTCCTGCGGGGGCTGGCAGGCGTACTCTATTCTCGGGGGATGCGCCTGACCACGGCCCTGTCTGCCAATATGATCGCGTTGTCGGAGGTATTTCTGGCGCCCCTGTGGGCCAGGCTGCTGTTCCACGAGGCCCTGGGAAGGTATTCGGCTTTGGGGATTGTTCTGATGGTATCCGGGATTGTCCTGGAATGCTATAGTGAATATCATACAAAAAACTTGGAAAATTCACAGAAAAAACAGGGAATGGATTGAAGATTTTGAAAAAATACCGTATAATGGTGATATATAGATAGAATAGCTGATGTTCAAATAAGTATGAATACATTATATGATATTTGCAAGATCGCTATGGCGATAAAATAAAAGGATATGGAGCGGAATACTATGCAGATGTTGGATACCACCAGTATTGTACCATTATATAAGCAGCTGAAGGATCTGCTTTTGAGCGACATCAAGGAGGGAAGGCTGAAGGTTAACCAGAGGATCCCCACGGAGCTGGAGCTGAGCCAGCAGTTCCAGATCAGCCGTATGACGGTGCGCAAGGCGCTGGCAGAGCTGGTGGATGAAGGGGTGCTTGCCAAGAAGCAGGGGAAGGGGACCTTTGTTCAGGAGGAGAAGATGACAGAGGATCTCTCAAGCCCCAACAGCTTTACCAATCTGTGCCGGCGCAATGGCAAGGAGCCGGGGGGCAGGACCTTGAAGTTCACCCTCCAGGAGGCCCGGGAGCGGGACCGCCGGGTTCTGCAGCTGGGGGATACGGAGCAGGTGATCCGCGTGGAGCGGGTGCGGACGGCAGACAATGTGCCAGTGATGCTGGAGAACCTGTATTTTCCGGGCCATCTGAAAAATATTCTCACAGAGAACCTGAATGATGTCTCATTATATCAGATCCTCAGGGAAAAATACGGCCTTCATTCCGGGAATTCCGTCATGGAGATCAGCGTCTGCGAGGCCACTCCGGAGGAGGCCTCTGTTCTGGAAATCAAGACCGGAAAGCCCTGTCTGCTGATGGAGGAGATTGTGTATGACCAGTATAATAAGCCGCTGCATCGGACCAAGTCTGTGCTGCGGGGGGACAAGTTCAAGTATATCAGCCCCCGCATGAATGTGAATCCTATGAAATGATACCAGGAAATATACAGAGATAATTTTCTCTTGACAAAACAGTTCATTGACAGTAAACTAGAATTAGTTTAGTGTCAATGAACTGTTTTTTGTTTGGAACAGGAGATTTTAAAATCAAGGGAGGAATGGCTTTTGCAGAAACTGTTTTTGGAAGTTGTGAATATGAGTATTACGGCAAGCATTGTGCTGGCGGTTGTGCTGGTGCTGCGTCTTCTGCTGGTCCGGGCGCCCCGGCGGTTTTCCTATCTGCTGTGGGGGATTGTGTTGTTTCGGCTTCTCTGCCCTGTCTCCCTTCCCTCCCCCTTTTCCGCCCTGGACTTTACGGAAGGGCGGGCCACAGGTCAGGGCGGGATGGAATACTTTTCACCGGGGGACCAGGAGGAGATCACAGCGTCGGTGTCCCTGATTTCGGCTGGCTCCGGAGAGGATCCCGCCTGGGACGGGATCCATGCCACGGTTGGATTTGGACAGCGGATGCTGCCGGTGCTGGCCCTGGTGTGGCTGGCAGGGATTGCCGGAATGGCTGCCTGCAGCATTCTGTCTGTGGCAAGACTTCATCGGAGGGTGGGGTGCTCCTTGCTGCTGCGGGACAATATCTATCTGGCAGACCATATTTCCACCCCCTTTGTACTGGGGCTGGTGCGGCCCAGGATTTATCTGCCCTCAGGCCTTACGGAGAAGGAGCGGGAGTACATTCTGCTTCATGAGCAGCACCATATCCGCCGGCGGGATTATCTCCTGAAGCCCCTGGCCTTTTTGGCCCTGTGCCTTCACTGGTTCAATCCTCTTGTGTGGTTTGCCTTTGTCCTGGCGGGAAGGGATATGGAGATGAGCTGCGATGAGGAGGCTATGAGAGAAATGGGGCAGGATGTCCGCAAGGAGTACGCGGTACTGCTGCTGCAGCTGTCCACCGGGAAACGGATGCTTGCCGCGTCCCCCCTTGCTTTTGGGGAGGGGAATCCCAAAAAGCGGATCAAAAATGTAATGCATGATAGGAAGCCGGCGGCCTTTGCCGCTGTGGCTGCTGTCATAATCTGCATAGTGGCAGCCGGCTGCCTGATGACCAATCCTGCTGACAGCCCGCCCCCGGAATCTGAGGAGGACGAGCCCCAGGAGAGGGAGGCAGCGGTGTTCCGGGCCAGGGTCCTTGAGAGTGGCAGCGGGTCGCTGCTGGTGGAGCCGGTGGAGGGCTCCCTGGAGCTGTCTTCCGCAGACAGGATCCGTGTACCCATTCCGCAGACAGCCCCGTCTCCAGAGCCTCAGGTGGGAGACCTGGTGGAGATCAGCTACGACGGCGCCATCATGGAGACCGATCCGGCCCAGTTGGGGGAGGTCTATGAGATCACGGTGATTCAGGGGCCGGAGCCGGCAGGAGAGACAGATATGGAAGAAGCGGTCCTTGCTGCCATTATGGAGCATAACGCAGAGGAGGATACGGGGGACGTTGATTTTATCTGCTGCAGCTTTGTCAAGCTGGGAGAAGCTCCAGGAGCAGAAGGAGAGCAGGAAGCAGAGGCTCCAGAAGCAGAGGGAGAGCAGGAAGCAGAGGCAGGTGCCGGGGAGGAAAGGGTCACATATTATGGCTGGGCCTTGTATCGGAAATATCGGATTTCGGAGGAGGAGATCCAGGTGGCAGGAGGCAGTCATTTGCCAGTGGCATTGACCTTTGAACGGCGTGGGGATACCTATATCCTTGCGGAGTATTGGGAACCCCGGGGCGGCGGTGATTTTCAGGAGGACATCCATGAGAAATTCCCGCAGGGGCTTTGGGAGGATGGAGTAGACAGCCAGAAATTCATTCTCATGCAGGAGCAGGCCTGCCATGCCCAGGCAGTATCCCACGCAGGGCTGGATACGGATGCCATAATCAGCGGCCTTCTGCAGGCAATCTGCAGCTCCCCGGAGGTTGCCTCAGACCCGGGGAGCTACCTCAATACAAACCATCTCGAATACCGGGAGCTTCTCTATTATGGAGAATATACGGTTCGCTACTGTATCAAGCGTTTTGAAGAGGGGAATGAGACCGGCCTGGAGGGACATGTGATGGCCAGGGCATGTGAGGAGATTCTGGAGCTTAAGGGGAAGCTTCCGGCGGAGTCGGCTTCCACTGGCCAGGAATGGTACGAGGCCCTAAAGGCCCATGCCAGCAATGTGCTGGAGCCGTATCTTAGGCAGGAGGAGTAGGGTGTCTGGAGGATATAAAGAGTTTCTTCTTGTAAATTGGGATTCTTTCAAGTATAATATTTTACGAGGAGGGATTCATGATGAAAGTAAAAAAGAACTATATATACACATTGTTTGTGGCTGTCCTTCTGGGCCTGACCCTGTTGTGGGGCTGTGGAACGGATAACAGTGCCTCCGCCGGGAAGGAGGATGCCTCCAGGGAGGAACAGACTGGGCAGGAGCCAGGAGACGACACGGAATCCGGCCAGGAAGAGGGGACAGATGCAGACCCGGGCCAGGCAGAGGGGACAGATTCGGAAGCTATTCAGATCGGGGACTTTTCCATGGAGGACATTCAGGGGGAACTCTACACCCAGGAGATGTTCGGGGAGTATCAGGTGACCATGGTGAATGTGTTTGCGACCTGGTGCGGTCCCTGCGTCAGAGAGATTCCGGATTTGGAGAAGCTTAAGAATGAGATGGCGGACCAGGGGGTCAATGTGGTGGGAATCGTTCTTGACACCATTGACCAGTCTGGCGGTGAGGATCAGGAGGCAGTGGAAAAGGCCCGGATTTTGGCGGAGCAGCTGGAGGTGACCTACCCCTTCCTGATACCGGATGAAGGATATCTGGGTGGCATACTTCTGGGGATTCAGGCTGTTCCCACCACATTTTTTGTGGATCAGGAGGGAAAGATCCTGGGCAAGGCGTATCAGGGAAGCCTTTCACTGGAGGATTGGAAAAGCATCGTGGAAACAAAGCTTGAGGAGGCAGCCCAATGAGAGGATTTCTGCGTTCCCGGTGGCCGGGGATCTGTGCTGTGGGTGTTGGGCTTCTCTTCCTGTGCTTTGGGCTCTACCGGGGCGAGGCGGACGTCGTTTTTGAAAAAGCAGTGAATATTTGTATGGAGTGTATTGGAATTGGATAGCAGAAAGAATCCGAAGGAATGGAAGCGCCACGGTGTACAGGCCCTGTGGGCTCTTATATCAAATAGTTATCTGGCAGGCTTTGTTCAGGGAAGGATCTACCGGGGACGCCTGAAAAATCTATGCGTTCCCGGTTTGAACTGTTATTCCTGCCCGGGGGCCGTAGGCTCCTGTCCCATTGGGGCGCTTCAGGCCGTTATGGGGAATTGGAATTTTAAATTTGCTTTTTATGTAGCAGGATTTTTGATTTTTACAGGCGCTCTGGTGGGAAGGCTTGTCTGCGGCTGGCTGTGTCCCTTTGGGCTGATCCAGGATCTGCTTCACAAGATTCCCTTTTTCAAAAAAATCGGAACCTTTCCCGGAGATAAGCTGCTCCGAAAGGTGAAATACGTGATCCTTGGGGTGTTTGTGCTGTTCCTGCCCTTGGTGTGGGTGGATATTCTTGGCCAGGGGTCTCCTTATTTTTGCAAGCTGATCTGTCCGGCAGGCACATTGGAGGGAGGGATCCCCCTGGTTCTGATGAATGAGACCATGCGGGGCGCTCTTGGGGGCCTGTATGTCTGGAAAAATGTGCTGCTGCTTGCCACAGTGCTGCTTTCCATTCTGATTTACCGGCCCTTCTGCAAATACATATGCCCCCTGGGGGCTATTTACTCTGTGTTTAACCCCATTTCCCTGTTCCGCTACCGTGTGGACCGGGAGAGCTGCGTGAGCTGCGGAGCCTGTGCCAAGGCCTGCAAAATGCAGGTGGATCCGGTGAAAAATCCCAATCATCCGGAATGCATCCGCTGCGGGGTCTGCAAAAAGGTCTGCCCGGTGAAGGCGATTCAGGTTACTTTTCACGGGTCAGGAATGCGCACTAGCTGCGCATTCCGTGAGAACATGATTCAGGAGTGAGGGGCGATTTTTGCGTAGCAAAATTCGGAATATCGCCCCGAATCGTTGCTATGAGCGGCCCCCGGGCCGTGAATAGTAACCGATTCAGGTTACTGTTCACGGTGCCTTGCACCCTGCTGCAAGGCATCCGGCCAGTAAAATAGCGGT
>CAJUQB010000033.1 GCA_910588285.1 uncultured Lachnospiraceae bacterium | reverse complement strand
TTTCAAAGAACATTTATCGTTCAAAAAGGACGTACCTTTTGACACCTAAATCATCGGATACGCCGGTAATATAGCAATCTGTCATCTGCAGGGCATTTGCTCTTTCTCCTGTTCTCTTTCTTATCAGATTCGTATTATTAACAACAATATCATGTTTTTCAAAAAAATCTTTCTGAGAACTAACACTAATCCCTTCTATATAAATTGCTTCATGGTCTGCACATTCTTCTTGTAAAATCAATCCAATAACAAAAGAACATTCCTCATCATATATAGGACTTCCGGAAAATCCAGCAAACGTTTTATCCCTGGCATCAATTAGATCAAATTGCAAATCACAAACACTATTTTTATCCCAATCCTCTCTGCCAGAAAATTTTAACTCTTTCCAGCTTCCATTTGCATAACATTGCCCATACCCAAACATGGAAGCCTTTTGTAATGCCTCCACCCGCCATACAGATTTCTTACTGCACAATCAATCTGCCGATAACTTAAAGGCTCTCCCCTTCTTTCTTGTTCACTCAAAATACCAATAATATCAGACAAATCCTTCTTATAACGTCTCCCGGACATTAATTTCATGGCAACAAGATATTCCGCGCTAATTGTCCTGATATTCAATACATTAGAATAAGTACGGTAATACTTAGAGTATTGCGATAATTTAGGACTATAAGAACTTGTATTCTTAAAGTCTGCATTCAACCAGCCATTTGGCAGACCGAGACGGTCTCCTACTGTATTAACTGCCTCCTTCATGGTCGATGATGCTGTTATGACCGCATCTATATCATAGGTCATTTCACGAAACCCATAATTGGCAAGAATTGCCGCACCTCCAACTAACACAATCGCAGCAGGCGTATTTTTTCCATTTCTCTTCCGAAACTCTTTTGCCAGTTCCTTCAAATAATAGTCCAGATTTTCTTTGGTAAAACCTTTCTCAACAGACATTCCTTATCTCGCTCATCAATTCCATTTCTCATTCTCCATTTCATGTATTCTTTTTCTATCAATTATAACGGTATACCGTGATAGTGTCAAGAAATGAAAATCTAATACATAATATCAAAAACCCCTGCAAATGGCATTCACACACCATCTACAGGGGTTCTCATTTTTATCTCAATTCGCCTTATTTCGACAAATTTCTACGCATTCATCTGCGCCGCAACCTCCGCCGCAAAATCCTCCTGCTTCTTCTCCAGGCCTTCTCCGGTCTCAAAACGCACAAAGCCCTTCACAGATACAGCAGTACCCACTTCCTTGGATACCTGCTCCAGATACTTGCCAACGGTCTGCTTGCCGTCCTCTGCCTTCACGTAAACCTGGTCTACCAGGCAGATCTCCTTCAGCTCCTTGTTGACACGTCCCTCAATCATACCGTTGATTACCTTCTCCGGCTTCTGGGACTCCTTGGGATCATTCATGATCTGAGCCAGCAGGATCTCCTTCTCATGGGCAATGTATTCTGCGCTGATCTCGTCTCTGGACACATACTTGGGATTCAATGCTGCAATCTGCATTGCAATATTGGTCATTGCCTCCTTCACTGCGTCATTGACAGTCTCAGTCTCTGCCTCAACAATTACGCCGATTCTGCCGCCGCCGTGGATGTAGGAAACCACACAGCCCTTCTCTGCAACTACCTTCTGGAATCTGCGGATGTTCAGGTTCTCCCCGATCACTGCGATCTTCTCTACCAGAGCGTCCTTCACGGTCTTGCTGCTGTCCTCAATCCAGGACTCTGCCAGGAAGGCATCCAGGTCAGCTGCATCGGATTCCACTGCCTGCTGGGCAACGGACTTCACATAGGTCTGGAAGGTCTCGTTCTTGGCAACAAAATCTGTCTCAGAGTTCACCTCAACAACTGCTGCTGCCGTATCACCCTTAAGCACCACCGTACAAAGTCCCTCAGCTGCGATTCTGCCTGCCTTCTTCTCTGCCTTGGCCTGTCCATTCTTTCTCAGGAACTCAACGGCTTCCTCCATATTGCCATTGGTCTCATTCAATGCCTTCTTGCAGTCCATCATGCCTGCTCCGGTCATCTCTCTTAATTCTTTTACCATTGCTGCTGTAATAGCCATCTCTCTATACCTCCGAATAATGATTTATGCTTCTGCTGTCTCCGCTTCCAGTGCTGCTTCCTCCGCTGCATAAGCTTCCTCTTCTGTCTCGATGCTGCCCTGGTTTGCCTCAACAACAGCATCCGCCATCTTGGAAACAATCAGCTTCACTGCACGGATTGCATCATCATTACCAGGAATCACATAATCCAGCTCCTCCGGATCACAGTTGGTATCAGCGATACCGATCAGGGGAATGCCAAGGGTATGAGCCTCCTGCACACAGATCTTCTCCTTCTTCGGGTCAACAACAAAGATTGCATCCGGAATACGCTTCATGTCCTTGATACCGCCAAGGTTCCGCTCCAGCTTCTCCCACTCCTTGCGCAGTGCGATTACTTCCTTCTTGGGAAGAACATCAAAGGTTCCGTCCTCAGCCATGGTCTCAATGGCCTTCAGCCTTGCAATACGGCTCTGGATGGTCTTGAAGTTGGTCAGCATACCTCCCAGCCATCTCTCATTCACATAGAACATGCCGCAGCGCTCTGCCTCTGTCCGGATTGCATCCTGAGCCTGCTTCTTGGTTCCCACAAAAAGGATGGTGCCGCCATCAGCCACAATATCCGCAACGGCCTTGTAAGCCTCATCTACCTTCCCTACAGACTTCTGCAGGTCAATGATATAAATACCATTTCTCTCTGTGTAGATGTACGGAGCCATCTTGGGGTTCCATCTTCTGGTCTGATGTCCAAAGTGAACACCTGCTTCAAGTAACTGCTTCATTGAAATAACGCCCATTTTCTCTACCTCCATTGGTTAAAATCTTCCATATGCTTCCCTTCCGGAGAAAACCTTAGGGCACCCTCCTCCGAATCCACATATGTGTTTGCTACTATAGACTTACGGATTATACCACACTTCCTCCCTCATTGCAAGAGGATTTTGTAGATTTTCCTACGCCTCTCCGTTGGGCGCCTGCTTCAGGATATCGGCAATCTCCTGCTGGGTAGCGCCCTTTGGAATCCGGTAGGTTCCCACGTGAATCAAATCATCGATTCCGGACTCAATCAGGAACCAGTTGAACTCCTCAGCATCCTCAATCAGACCAGCCTCCTTCAGCTTGGCGCTGATCCGGTCGGAATACTCTCCCTGTCCCACAGATAAGGTGACATAGGACGACTCCTGCCCGTCCCCTTGGGGACGGGCGGTCACAGGATCCGTATCTTCTGCATCTGAGCCTGCCTCCGGTTCATCTGCATCCTGGGGCTGTCCATCCTCCGGCTGCTGCACATCGCCCCCTGCTCCGCCGCCTTCCCCGCCAGGCCCCTGGGAGCCATCCTCCATACCAGAAGGCTGCCCCTGGGAGGGGTCCTCCTCCAGATGATTCATGATGCTTCCGGACCTGTCCTCCATCACCATGCCAAGCTCCTTTGCCCTTGCAATAATCTCCTCATCTGTCAGATCTTTATTCTTTCCGAGAGAGGCAATCGTCAAAATGATCACCGTGGCAAAAATCCCGATGCCCAAACCGCGCAAATAGTATTTCAGCTTCATGCTTCTCCCTCTCTGTATAAGTCAATTACAAGCTTTACCTCACCAACCCCCATGCCCAGCTGGCGGGCAATCTCCTTGGGATCCATTTTCTGCCGGTACAGCTCCAGGATATCCCGGTTCTGATTCCCGATATGGGACAGCTCCTGATCCAGATTCACACTGCCTACCTCCGGCAGCTCCAAATCATCTATGCCCATGGGAACATCAAAATCCGACAGGTCCATCAGATCATCCATGGACCTCGGGCTATTTACAGGCTCCGGCTCACGAAGTGACCAGGCTCGGATGTTCCCCACATTCTCCGCGATCATGACTGTCACATCCTCCTCCAGCTGCTCCATCTCTGTCTTAAGAGCCCCCAGGCTTCCTACGATATTATTCAGTTCTACCTGCTTGTCGTTCAGCATACTGTAGAGGAACATTACCTCACTGTGATTCTTTTGAATATCCTCCAGGACAGTCACCGAATACTCGCTGATATTCTGAATCTTGAGATTTGATTCCCGTTCCATACTACGCCTGGCATCCTCCAGGGATCTTCCCACAACATTCTGTATCTGCTCTGCCACATCGACCTTGGTCTGCTGCATGTTCTTTTCCAGAATCCGCTTCACTGCCGTGGAGCTTACCTCTGCAAGCTGGGTCACTTCTTTTTGGGACAGCCGTTCTGTCACAAAAAAGCTGGCTATCATAAATACAATTCCAACTATCAGCAAAATAATCTCTACTGTTGTCATCTTCCCTACCTATATTCCTTTAATCTGAATTCCTGCTTTCATGTCCCTAAATCTTCATATCAAAACCCCTGGCAGGAGCTTTTTTCACAGCCTGGCCCTCTGCCTGCTTTTTTTTCTGCTTCTTTTGCTGTCTCTCATAGGAATTGCTGCCTTTTTCTCTGGCGTCATACTTTTTCTGATTTTCCTGTGCGTCCTCCTGCTCCTGCACCTGGCGCAGCTGCTGAGTGTTTGTTTTCTGATGCTGCACAGTCAGAAACTGCTGATCCACCACCGGCTTGTTGTCAGCGCTCTGCTTCATGGTACTGACATCCTGGGTTCTCTGGACCATACCATTGAAATCAATCGGTCGTATTGACATTTTCCCACCCCTTTTCCTGTTGCAGACTCCATGTATACTGCTAAATCAGCATATTCATATACGCTCCCATACTGCCCCGCATTTTGCCTATGGCCTTTGTATGGAGCTGAGAGACCCGTGACTCGGAGACCTCCAGAATCTTGCTGATCTCCTTCAAGGTCATCTCGTCATAGTAATACAGCAGGATCACCTTCTTTTCCTTCTCCGTTAACAGCTCCAGCGATTCTGCCAAAACCTTTTTCAGCTCCTCCTTCTCAATCACCTGCTCCGGCTGCGCGAAATGGGAATTGTAGGTGGCGTCCATCACCGGCTCGCTTCCCTGCTCCACATATTCGTTCAGAGAAATCAGATTCGTGATCTTAAGCTGTGACTGCCAGTTCAGAAGCTCTTCGCCCGTCAGCTCCAGCTCCACGGCAATCTCCTGGTCCGTGGCATTGCGCCCAGTCCTGGTCTCAATCATGCGGATCGCCTCGTCAATCTTCTTCTGCTTCTGCCGGACCGTCCTTGGGATCCAGTCCATCTTTCGGATCTGGTCCAGAATGGAACCCCGGATCCGCAGGCTGGCATATGTCTCAAACTTCACATCCTTGGCCACATCGAACTTATCAATCGCATCGATCAGGCCAAAAATACCATAGCCCACCAGATCGTCATACTCTACATTGTATCCCAGATACATGCTAAGCCTCCCGGCCACAATCTTGACAAGGGGGGCATATTCCAGAATCAGCTGTTCCCGAAGCTCCGGCGTCGGCTTCTTTAGATATTGTTCCCACAATTTTTCTTTTTCTGTCATTTTCATTTTCAGCCTCCAGAGCCGTCACATTCTATCCGTTCTCATTCTCCCCATCCCCCACAATCTCCACGGGTTCCTGGGAGGCCTCTTCCTCTTCCTCTTCTGCATTCTCTGCATCGGATTCCAGCAGCTCCTCATCCTCCGGTTCCTTGGGCGGAGGAAAGCTCCGGTCCAGAATGATCTTCCAGACAAAGCCGATTACCAGAAAGATCAGCACCACCGCAAGCAAAGCCATTACAAACTTTCTTGGACTGACTCTGTTCATAAAAGAAACAATGCAGGTAATAAGCCCTGCAATCAGTGCAAGTATTACTGGAATAATCTTTGTTTTCATACTGCTTCCTCAATGTCAAAATAATCTATCCCTGTGGGATACCATCAGATGATTTTCAGCTTCTTGCCTACGGACTTAATGTGGAATTCTCCGGTTTCTGCATACAATTCCACGGTACGTCCATAATTTAAACCCGTGTCCTCCGCCTTGAGAGGGATTCCCAACTGCTTCAGCTTCTTTTTTGATGCTTCTGCATTTCTGGCTCCGATATTTCCGATGTTGGAACTGCCTGTCACCTCGAACATCTTGGCGCCGCCTGCAATCTTTGCAACCAGCCTTGTCTTCATTGCCCCTGCCTTGACCATACGTTTTACCAGTTCCTCAATTCCTGTGTCAGCAAACTTCGCGACACTCTGGTTGTTCTTCATTTGTGTACTGTCCGGCAGCATAATGTGTGCCAAACCGCCAATCTTTGTCACCGGGTCATATAATGCAATCCCAATACAGGATCCAAGCCCCAGGGTTGTAATTGCATTTGGTGATTTGCATACATTAAGATCTGCCATTCCAACCTTTATCATTGTTCCCATGAAAAGCTCTCCTTACATCTGTATTCCAAGCGCACCCAATATTTTTTCATAAGAATCCGGTTCCGGCATCAGGATAAAATATCCCTTGATCTTGATGTCATCGCCAAATTCTGTCTCTATCAGCAACGCATTATCTCCGTATTGCCCAAACTGGATTGCCGGAACACTCAAAATAGCCGCTGCCATGTCAATGGCCAAAAAGGGAACAGAGGGTGTAATTACCATCTGTGTCATAGAAGAAAGGGCTGACAAATACGATCCGGAAATAATATTTCCGATCTCCTTCAATGCCGAAGCATCCATCTCGTCAAAGGGCTCATTGTATTCCTGATCCCGACACATCAGATGGTTAACCAGATAATGCGCGGAATCCATATTCAGCAAAAACATCATGCTCCCCTTAATATCATTATTCAATTCCAGGAAGATTCCTGCTACTGTCTCCTCTTCCTCCCAGATCGCACCTCCCAGTTCCTGGAAGGTCAAAAGCTTTACTCTCGGAACCTCCATCATCAAACGCAGCCCCAGCATCTGTGCAATCGCTGTCGTAGCATTCCCTGCTCCGATATTGCCCAATTCCTTCAGGACATCCACGTACATATCATTTACATGCTCTAAGCTGTAATTTGCCATTTTTTTAACCTCCCACTGCCTTTTTCGGAATCTCAAGTCAGCAACAGGCTGTCACAAACACATTTTTCATATTTGCAACAGCCTTTTTGATCTCCTATACGGCTTCCTTCTCCCCCACAACACTGTTTAGATCAAACAGAGAGATCAGCTCTCCTTCATGCTTGCCTACCCCATTGATAAAGTTGGATTTCTCATCCTTGGTATTATGGGTAACCTTATCAATCTCTGCAGACGCAAGAGTCACAACTTCCTTTACCTCATCCACAATAATCCCAATGAGACCCTGGGCCTCAATCTTGAGGATAATAATGCGGCTGTCATTGGTAATTTCGTTATTTGGAAGCCCCATTTTTGTACAGATGCTCATAACCGGGACAATCTCCCCCCGCAGGTGGATGATGCCTCTGAAATAGGGCTGTACCTTGGGAACTCTGGTAATCTTCTGCATCCGGACAATGTTATCAATATACCTGATATCGATCCCGTATTGCTCGTCGCCAAGTCTTACTACAATATATTGCTTTGCATCGTTTTCTACGATTACATTTGCCATTCCAGATTCCTCCCTTACAACAATGTATTGACATCCAGGATCAGAGCAACCTCGCCATCGCCCAGAATGGTTGCGCCGCTGATAATCTTGTTGTTTTCTATGTATTTGCCCAGGGACTTGATAACGATCTCCTGCTGGCCAATCAGATTGTCTACCACAAGGCCTGCGCTCTTCTCGCCTTTTTTCACGATAACAACCGTCAGATTCTCTTCCTCTTCCTCCTTGGGCTCCAGATCCAGAATATTGTCTACACGGATCAGCGGGATCACCTGTCCGCGGATATTGATCACCTCTTCCGCCTGGACATATTTGATCTCGTTCACCGAAATACTCTCAATCTTCTGAATGCTTCCCAGGGCAATGGCATATTTTCCATCCCGGATCTCTACCATCAGGGCCTGAATAATAGCCAGTGTCAGCGGCAGGCGTACCGTGAATTTGCTGCCCTCACCAATGGTGCTGGCCACCTCCACATCGCCGCCCAGAGCCTCGATATTAGACTTCACAACATCCAGGCCCACGCCTCTGCCGGATACGTCCGTAATCTTCTTGGCCATGGAGAAGCTGGGCATGAACAGGAGGTCGATGATCTCCTTCTGGCTCATGGTCTCACTCTGCTCCCTGGTGATAATGCTGCGCTCGATGGCCTTATTCTTGACGGCCTCCGTATCAATACCGCCGCCGTCGTCGCTGACCTCGATAATAACGTTATTGCCCTCCTGGAAAGCATTCAGGCGGATCATACCTGTCTCTGGCTTGCCCCGCTCCTTACGAAGCTCTGCATTCTCCAGACCATGGTCAGCCGAATTGCGGAGCAGATGCTGCAGCGGGTCGCCGATCTGATCTACGACCGTCCGGTCAAGCTCGGTATCCTCGCCGGACATATATAATTCCATCTTCTTGTCCAGCTTCTTGGACAAGTCGCGGATCATACGCGGGAATTTGTTTACCACGCTCTCAATGGGCACCATTCGTACCTTCATAACAGATTCATGGAGATCGGTGGTAATGCGCTCCAAGGACTCGATCTGATCATGGAACGCCTGATTGTTCATGCTTTCGCCTTCCGAGGTACTGATGGAAACCAGGGAATTCTTGGCAATAATCAGCTCGCTTACCTGGTTCATAACAGCGTCCAGCTTCTCAATATCCACACGGACAGTACGGCTGGTAACCGGCTTGTTGGCTGCCTGCTTCTTGCCTGCCGACTGTGCTGCCTTCTCCGGCTTCCCCGGCGCCGCGCTCTCCACGATGGCGTTCACTGCCGCAGGCGGCTGTACAGCCTCCGCCTCATGCTCCTGTTCTGTATCTGCCGCTGCTTCCGTCTCCGGCTTCTCATCCAGCTCCTCTGCCAGAATCTCTCTGCAGGTGACCTCCGCAATCTCCGATACCGCCTTCGCCGCAGCAACAATAGGCTCCTCGGACTCCTTTGCAGCCAGATAGAAGGTGAAGCTCAGCTCAAAATTCTCATCCTCAATGTCCTGGGCGCTGGGTGTCTGGGCCACAATCGTTCCAAACTCCTCCGCTGCCTTGAATACAAGAAATGCCCGGGCTGCCTTCAGCATGCAGTCCTCATTGACACAGGCTGTAATGCCGTATACGTGAAGCTCCTTCCCGATTGCTTCCCGGATCGCCTCTTTGTCCTTGTCTGTCAATTGCCGCAGATTCCCCTTGACAGCTCCCTCGGACATGGTTTCCTGGGCTGTATCCTCCTGGGGCGCCTCCTCCGGTGCCGCCTCCCCATCCAAATCGTCGTCGTCTCCATTCAGGATATCGTTCAGCTCCTTAATAATCGAGGCATTGTCGTCTGTCCCCTCATCGGAGGTATTCTGGATATTCTCCAGATATACATCCAGCGCATCCAGACAGCGGAACAGAATATCCACCAGTCCGCTGGTTACGTTCTTATTGCCGCTTCTGACCTCCTGGAATACATTCTCCATGTCATGGGTCAGGTGCTGCATACGCTTAAAGCCCATGGTTCCGGCCATCCCCTTCAGGGAGTGGGCGGCGCGGAAAATCTCATTAATGGTATCCATATTCTCCGGCTCACGCTCCAGGGTCATAATGCAGTCGCTCAAATTCTGCAAATGTTCCTTTGTTTCATCAATAAAGACATCTAAATATTGGCTTACATCCATCTCATCTTACCCCCACATTCTTCATAATTGACTGGGCAACTTCTGTCAATGGTAATATCTCATCGGCCAGGCCGGCATCTGCCGCAGCTTTGGGCATACCGTATACCACACAGCTGTCCTGATCCTGACATATTACATGCACAGGCTTATGTTTACTAAGTTCCGCGATGCCTTTGGTGCCGTCCATTCCCATTCCGGTCAGAACCACGCACAGGATTTCATCGAAGCCGCTGTTCACAAGAGACTGATACATATAGTTGGCATAGGGCCTAAGTCCTCCCACCGGGGGCTTATCCGTCAGTACGATCTTATGGCCCGCCGCAGTCTTGGCGATCTCCATATGCTTCCCGCCCGGCGCCACATATACCTGCCCCGGAAGAAGGATATCGCCCTCCTCCGCCTCCTTGACCTTCACCTCGCTGATCTCATTCAGCCGATCCGCCATGGACTTGGTAAAGCCTGCCGGCATATGCTGGACCAATACCATCGGTGCATTCATTCCCCGTTTCAAAAAGGGGATCACAGACTGTAAGGATTTGGGACCGCCGGTAGAGCAGGCCAGGGCAATCAGCTTCTTGCCGCCCCGGACAGGCGGCGCCGTCTTGCGTCTTGCTGGCACCCGCACCGGTACGCCTCCCGGCTGCTTCATGGCCGGACTGTCCATCCGCAGCACAGCGGTAAGGACATTCACCAGGGCCTGCTTGAAATCCTCGCCCTTGGCCTCCGGGAGATTATTGGGCTTTGTGACAAAATCCACAGCCCCCCGCTCCATCGCCAGGATCGTCGTATCTGCGTCCTTGGTTGTCAGGGAGCTCACCACAATCACAGTCACCCGGATATTCTCCTCCTGAAGCTTCTTCAAAAGCTCCAGACCATTCATCCGCGGCATATTCACATCCATAATCACGGCGTCATAGCTGTGAGTCCGCAAAGTCTGATATGCTTCCACACCATCTCTGCATGTGTCCTTTGCCTGAAATCTGGCATCTGAATTAATTATATCACATATCACCCTTCTCATGAGTGCAGAGTCATCAACTACAAGAATATTTTTTTTCACCATACTATATCATCCCTTACCTTTTTCTATTCTTCCGCTCTTCCTCAAAAATATATCGAATGATTTGCTCCCTGGCGCGCTCATCCTCCAGGTCAAACTTCACCCGCACCTCAAAACGTGTGGTACTGTCCTCCAGCACCTTTGCAAAGAGGACGCTTCCCAACAGCTCAAATTCATGGCGCATCAGCGCATTCTGCAGGGTAAAGCAGATTAAAATCTGTTCCGTAGCCTTAAGCTCCTCCCGGGACACAAACCGGATTCCGCCGCCACTGATATCCATGGCCGTGGCCTCTCTCCAAGCGCCAGCTTCCTCGTCCCTCTTCTTCATCCGAAGCAGCTCCTCCACCGTAAAGTCCTGTACCTCCTCCTGGCTGACGGGTATATAACGAATATCCAGCAGGCACTTGAGGCGGTAAAATTCACGCCGCTGCAGCTTGCTGGGAGAGGTCTTAAGCTCCATGGAAACCATATAAAGATTATCCTTTTTGTAGCGTTCCTTTACCTGGCCAATACAGCAGTACATCCCCTCCCTGGTATAGATCACCAGCTCATACCGCACATCCAGAGCAAGCAGGATCAGCTTCCCCCCGATCATGGGCATACTGATCTCCAGATTACCGTTTTCCTGAATATTGTAAAGTACGCTCTTGAAGGTACGGGGCTGTCTTTCCTCCCCCTCTACCTCCGGCTGGTTCTCCAGCCTGATGTCCAACTTACTTCCCACCTTCAGAAATGATGTATCCATATGAAATCCCCCTATGCTTTTCTAAGTATTACATTGGATAATAAGTATGCAATTCCGGTCCGCTCCTCCGGCTGCTCCACCTCATTGTTTACCAGGCGTACTGCAAGGCTCTCGAAGGCCTTGGAGGATTTTGCCTGGGGATTCAGGATTGAGACAGGAAACTGCTGGCGGATTGCCCGCTCAATGGCCGAATCCCGCGGGATCATGCCCAGATAGGACAGGTCTCCGTGAAGGAACTGCTGTACCACGCTGTTGAGCTTATCAAAGACCTGATATCCCTCCTCCCGGCCGGAAACCTTGTTGGCAATCACCTTGATGACGGCATGCTCCCGGTCAAAATTGGGATTCCGATGCAGCGCCTTCAGAAGGGAATAAGAATCCGTCAGTGAGCTTGGATCCGAGGTTAGAATCATGAGAATCTCCGGGCTTGCCACCACGAATTCCAGCACGCTGTCCGGAATGCCTGCCCCCGTATCTATGAGGATAATATCTGCAAGCTGATCCAGCTCCTTTAAGTTATGTATCAAAAACGCAATCTGATCCCTGGACAGGTTATTTACACCGGTGATACCGGAGCCGCCGGATATAAAGCCAATCTCCATGGGACCCTCGGTGATAATATCCTGAATCTTTTTCCCGCGGTAAATCAAATCACTAAGATTATATTTTGGCACTGCCCCAAACATGACTTCCACATTAGCCAGACCAAAATCCGCATCAAAAATAATGACACGCTTTCCCATCCTGCGCAGACAGACCGCCAGGTTTACCGCCGTGTTGGACTTGCCGACTCCTCCCTTGCCGCTGGAGACAGTTATCACCCTTGCGTTCGAGTCAGACTGCTGATTTTTTAATTTTATCATATTCCGTAGTTGTTGTGCTTGATCCATCCGTTACTTCCCCCCAAGCAGCAGCTTCACCATCTTCTGTGTATCAAATACCTCTAAATCATCCGGAACGTTCTGCCCGTTTGTGGTGTAGGACAGATCCGCGCCGGTATACATCTTCATATTGTAGACATTCCCGCAGCAGGAGGTCTCATCCAGCTTGGTAAAAATCATCCGGAAATCAAAATTCTCACGATAGACATCGGCAATTTCCAGTAGATCCCGGTATTTTGTGGTAACACTTAACACAAGATACACCTCTTTTTCGTAGGACTCGTCCAGATTGTCCACCAGGTTCTTCACCTCATTGCGCTGCTCCTGGTTACGGTGGGAAAACCCTGCCGTATCCACCAGAACCACATCGTAATCCGCCACTCTTCCCACAGCTTCATTCAGCTCCTCGGCAGAATACACAATGGTCAGAGAGGTATCCAGGATATTGGCATAGGTCCGCAGCTGCTCCGCTGCCGCAATTCGGTAGGTATCCGCTGTCATCAGCGCCACCTTCTTCCCCTGGCTGACCCGCAGTCTGGATGCAATCTTGGCAAGAGTCGTGGTCTTGCCCACCCCGGTAGGCCCAATGAAAAAGATCACCTTGGGCTTTTTCCCCGACAGGTCAATGGTCTTTGGCTGCCCCAGCTTCAGAATCATCTTCTGGTAGACATTGGAAAGGATAAAGTCCACACTGCTTCCGCTGCGCATGACCTTTTCCACCTCATCCATGATCTGGTTGACGTATTTTTCATTTACTTCATTTTCCAGCAGCGTACCATACAAAAGCTTCAGAAAACGGAAGCTTTCGGATGTGTTATCCCGCTCCTGCCTGTCCTCCCGCATCCCCTCCTCCGGGGCTCTAAGGATCTCCTCCGGAGCCAGCTTTTTCTCCAGCAGGCTCTGCAGACTCTCGATTTTCTCCTCCAATCCGCTGGTCCGATCCGGCACTGTCTCCTCCCGTACCGGCATTGGCACGTGTATATTCTCGTTGGCAACCATATTGATGGTATTGCTCTCCTTCATATGGATCGGAGACATCATGGCCTTGGGATTGATCCCCTCCGTCTCCTCCTCAAGGGCTGCCGTAACCTCAAATAGAGAACGCTTAAACGCCTTCATCATTCCCTTGGGCCTGATCTCCTTTACATTCATTACCACAGCATTCTTGCCCAGCTCCTGCCATGCAAGATTGGTGGCCTCCTCCTCGGACTTTCCCTGAAATTTTTTAATTATCATGCCAAACTCACCATCCCGACTGATTGTAATTCAATATTCGACTCTATTTCATTATAGGATACCACGATCAGCTCTTTAAAATAATCCTCTGTCAGCTTCTTAAAATACATTCTGACAATAGGAGATGTAATAATGATCGCACTCTTTCCCAGATTCTCCAGCTTGGCCACCTCCGACTCTACGGAATCCACAATGGCCTTTGTTTTCTCCGGATCCAGCGTCAGATACGCGCCCTGCTCCGTCTGCTTTACGGAGGACATGATCTCCTGCTCTGTCTTGGGATCCAGGGTAATTACACTGGTAACCTCATTGGCCGGAAAATATTTGCTGGAAATTGCCCGCTTCAGGCTCTGTCTTACATACTCCGTCAACACATCCGTATCCCTGGTAGTAGCGGCATGGTCGGCCAGCGTTTCAAAAATCGTAAGCAAATCCCGGATGGAGATTCCCTCACGCAGCAGATTCTGCAGCACCTTCTGAATCTCGCCGACTCCCAGAAGCTTCGGTATCAGCTCCTCGATCAGCGCAGAATGGTCTTCCTTTATGTTGTTGACCAGATTCTGGACATCCTGCCTGGTGAGAAGCTCCGCCAAATGCTCCTTGATCACCTCGGTCAGGTGGGTCGCAATGATGGAGGGCGGATCCACCACCGTATAGCCAAGGCTCTCCGCCCGCTCACGCTGGCTCTCCGTAATCCAGATTGCCGGCAGGTGGAAGGACGGCTCAAAGGTTGGGATACCGGTGATCTCCTCCTCCACAAAGCCCGGGTTCATAGCCATATAATGATCAAAGAGAATCTCTCCCTCCGTCACCTGAATGCCCTTAATCTTAATGATATATTGGTTGGGGTTCAGCTGAATATTATCCCGCAGACGGATAATGGGAACCACCGTTCCAAGCTCCAGTGCAACCTGACGTCGGATCATCACTACACGGTCCAGAAGATCTCCGCCCTGGTTGACATCTGCCAGCGGAATAATGCCATAGCCAAACTCCAATTCGATTGGATCTACATGCAGCAGCGAGGTGACATTTTCCGGCTTTCGGATCTCCTCCGCCTCTTCCTCCGCCATATCCACAGCGTCCTCGATCTCTTCCATCCCAATGCTGCTGGCAACCATCCGGCCGCAGATGATAAAGATCAGTCCCAGGCCCACAAAGAGCCACCAGTCCAGAGGAGTTACAATACCAAGAAGAGCCAGAACGCCGCCTGCAATATACAGCACCTTGGGAATCCCGAAGAGCTGCCGCAGCAGCAGGCCGCTGAAATCCGCCTCCTTGGAGGCCTTTGTCACCAGAATACCGGTGGACAGAGAGATCAGCAGGGATGGGATCTGGCTCACAAGGCCGTCGCCGATGGTAAGGATTCCATATTGGTTGATGGCATCCATAATCCCCAGCCCCTGGCGCATGGCGCCTAAGGCAGCGCCTCCTACCAGGTTGATAAAGGTAATAATCAATCCGGCCGTGGCATCTCCCTTCACGTACTTGGTAGCACCATCCATGGAACCGAAAAAGCTGGATTCCTCCTGAATCTTCGCTCTCCGCTCCCGCGCCTGCTTCTCGTTGATCACGCCTGTATTCAAATCCGCGTCAATGGCCATCTGCTTACCCGGCATTGCATCCAGGGTAAAACGCGCCGTTACCTCTGCCACACGCTCGGAACCCTTGTTGATTACAATAAACTGAATCAGGATCAGTACGATAAATACAATAGCGCCAATAATAATATCGTCGCCGCCCACAAACTGGCCAAAGGTCCGAACCACGTTGCCGGGATCCCCAAAGAGCAGAATCCTTCGGGTAGAAGAAACGTTCAGCGAAATCCGAAAAATGGTAGTAAACAGCAAAAGAGTTGGAAAAAACGACATATCCAACACTTCTTTTACAAAAAGTGCATTCATCAAAATAATCAATGCAATCGCAATATTTAGAGCCAGCATAATATCAAGAAGAATGGCCGGAATGGGAATGATAAAAAAGATAACGGCTGCCAGTAAATAAAGGGCCACACCAACATCTGCTTTTTTCATGATTCATCCTCCTTTCCTTCATATCTTCTCGTTTTATGACGGCTGCTTTGTCTGATATACAAAAGCCAGCACCTCCGCCACCGCCTGATACAGCTCCGGCGGAATTTCCTGTCCTATTTCTACATTAGCATACAGCATACGCGCCAGGGGCTTATTCTCCACAATCTCGATGTGGTACTCCTTGGCCTTCTCCCGAATCTGCATTGCCAGATAATCTGCGCCCTTGGCCAGCACAATGGGGGCCGGACGCTCCTTTGCGTCATATTTTAAAGCCACAGACAGGTGGGTGGGGTTCGTGATTACCACATCTGCCTCCGGAAGGCTCTGCATCATACGCCGCTGGGAAGCCTCCCGCATCTTGGAACGGATCCGTCCCTTGATCTCTGGGTTTCCCTCCGTATTCTTGAACTCTTCCTTAACCTCCTGCTTGGTCATCTTCATTTCTTCTTTAAACTTATGCTTTTGATAAATATAATCTCCAAGCCCAACAATCAGGTATACCATGCTGATCCGAAGCCCTGCGTCAATAATAATCTGGCCAATCAGGGCAATTACCTGCAGGAATGCAATATCATACAGAAGCAGCAGCGAATTCCGGTACTCGTAGATAGAGCGATAGGCCACATAGACCACCAGCCCCACCTTAACAATGGATTTCACCAGCTCGAAGAGAGAATCCTTGGACAGGATCCGCTTAAATCCGTTCAAGGGGTTCAGTTTGCTTCCCTTGGGCTTCATGGGCTTCGGGGTAGGCTTCCAGCCCACCTGGATCACACT
This sequence comes from uncultured Lachnospiraceae bacterium, assembly GCA_910588285.1. GTDB lineage: Bacteria > Bacillota > Clostridia > Lachnospirales > Lachnospiraceae > 14-2. Next base: position 31,762 of record CAJUQB010000033.1, on the reverse strand, counting down.
GATCACAATGGCCACAAACACTCCTGCAATAAAGAAGGGGGCCACGAGCTTTAAGAGCTGAAATATAATCTGCCGGAAAAAATACTGCACCGTACCATTGGAAAGTCCTCCGCCCGCATACTCCAGCACCTCGGGAATTCTCCCGTATATCATGGAAAAGCCTTCCATCATACCGGTTCCTACAAAAGAAATAAATGCCTTCAGGATTAGAAAAAGGGCAATCAGATCCACTGCGGCGCTTAGCTCCTTGCTTTTTGCAACCTGCCCCTCGTCTCTTGCCTCCTTCAGCTTTTTGGCGGTAGCCGGCTCTGTCTTTTCGCCGCCGGGTCCGTCCTTGGCAAACCACTGCAGGGCATAAGGCAGGATATAATTCTGTCCCTGGTTCACGTCAGCCCACCCTCCTTCTATCCCATCCGTCACCGCATCCCCTCAACAAAGGACACGATCATGGTCTTCATCTCGATAAAAATAAAATTGGCAATATCCGGAAGCAGGGTCACTGTCAGAAAAATCACGGCCAGCCCTACCATCACCTTCAGCTGCATACCAACTGCAAACATATTCATCTGGGGAGCCACCTTGGCCAAGATTCCCAAAATACAGTTCAGGATCATAATACATGCAAAAACCGGCAGCACGATACGAAAGCCAATCACCATGGAATCCCCCACAAAAGTTATCATGGAGCCCGCCAGATGATCCCACTGAAATACCGTCTGCCCGATGGGAATGATCTCAAAGGTATCAACAATCGCCCGGAACAAGTACAGATGCATATTGGAAACAATCAGCAGAATCAGTACAAAGTAATTGTACAGATTCCCGGTAATACCGGATATGGTATGGTTGATGGGATCAAAAACCTGGGCCATGGCCAGACCGATATCCATATCAATCATTTTCCCGGCAAACGTAATAATGGAATTACATATATTTGCCGCGAAACCGATCAGCAATCCTGTAATTCCCTCTTTCAATACTAATATTGCGTAATCCAAGGTTCCCGCATACTCCAAAGGATATTTTACAACAATCATCTGGTATACCAAAATAGACACAAAAACAGAAAACCCGACCTTTACCCTTCTCGGCGTATTGCTCATGCTGAAAAAGGGAGCCGCAAACACAAATGTGGCAATCCGTACCAGGATCAGCAAAAAATATTCGAATGTGTGTAACGAAAACTGAAAGTTAATCATATGAATAATCCTAACTCAGATACAGCGCAATATTATTCCATAATCGTTCCATGAATTCCACAATTGTATTCAGAATCCAGGAGCCAAACAGTATGATTCCAAGAAACACTGCTATAATCTTGGGTACAAAGGTCAGGGTCTGTTCCTGTATGGAGGTTACTGTCTGAAAAATACTGACAATCAATCCTACCACCAGTGAAATCAACAGCAGCGGCAGGGACACCTGTATAATGACCCAAATCGCATCCCTGGCAATATCCAGTACTTCGCCCTGTGTTATCATCACAATCACCTCATTCTATTGCTGTTCAAGGGTTCCTCCGCCCCATCTGTCGCTGTGCATGGGTTCCTCCGCCCCATCTGTCGTTCGTCCAAGGCTTCCTCCGTCCTCCTGTCTACTGGAAGGTTCTTATCACATTTCCAATGACCAGATTCCATCCGTCTGCCAGTACAAACAGCAAAATCTTAAAGGGCAGGGAAATGGTGGTGGGCGGCAGCATCATCATACCCATGGACATCAGCACGGACGCCACAACCATATCAATCACAATAAACGGGATATAAATAAAAAATCCGATGATAAAGGCTGTCCGAAGCTCGCTCAAAATAAAGCTGGGTATTATCACCCGAATGGGAAGCTCATCCATTTCCGCCAGATTGTTGGGAGCCTCCAGTCCCGCGATATCACACATCAGAGTAATATCATCCGCATGGATCTCCGGATACATAAAATTACGGATCGGCTGCAAACCTGCCTGAAATGCCTCCTCCTGTGTAATCTCTCCTGCATCCAGCGGCTTGATGGCTACCTCATTGATCTCTCCAAACACCGGATACATGAGAAACAGTGTCAAAAACAGCGCAAGCCCAACCAACACCTGATTCGGCGGCGCCGTCTGGGTTCCGATTGCATTACGCACAAAATGGAGCACAATAATGATCCTGGTAAAAGATGTCATCATAATCAAGATGGACGGCGCCAGCGAGATCACAGTCAGCGCCAGCAGAATCTTGATTGTTCCGGAAACCTCTCCGTTCTCATTGTTGTATCCAAAATAAAAGCTGCTCCCGTTTCCCGTTCCCTCCGGGCCTTCAGCTCCCTCGGGACCTTCCGGACCGCCTGGAGCCGCCGTACCATCCGGGCCTTCCGGACCGCCTGGGCCGGTTCCCTCCTGGGTGGTAGGAGCATTATTATTGTTACCAACCTCTGCTGCATATGCAGTCTGATGATATCCCAATACCAGAACCGTCAGCAGCAATGCCAGCCCAATCCCAAGGGACAGGGCACAGCATATCTTTTTTACTTTTTTCATCTTCATGCCTACTTCCTCGGTATCTTATCCTTCAGCTTCTGGAAAAGCTCCTGAAAGCTCTCATTCCCTGCAGGTGATTTCCCGGATTCCGAAGGAATCCAGGACAACTCCTCCTGATCCAGCTCACACAGCATGGTAACCGTATCCTTGCAGATGGCAATCACCATGTATTTCCCCCCCACCTCAATAATCTGGATAAACTTATTGTTGGTCAGACGAAGTGTCTCGATCACGTGAATGTTTTTATTTCCATTCATTCCCTTTTGGTATTTCGCAATCCAGCGTGTACAAAAATAGGTCAGCGCCAAGACAAAAATGAAAATCAAAAGCACACCTATCAGCTGAAAAAAACTCTTCATGCTGGCGGATATACCGGAAGAGGCAATTATAGATAAAATCATCTCAGCCTCTTAGCCTACTACCTTCTTCACGGCTTCCAGAACACGGTCTGCCTGGAAGGGTTTTACAATGAAATCCTTGGCTCCGGATTGAATCGCCTCAATCACCATCGCTTGCTGTCCCATCGCAGAGCACATGATCACACAGGCATCGGGATCTCCCTCGCGGATCTGCTTTAAGGCCTCAATCCCATCCATTTCCGGCATGGTAATATCCATCAGCACAACATCCGGCTTACACTCGTTGTATTTCTCCACTGCCTTCAATCCATTCTCTGCTTCCCCCGCAACATTGTAGCCATTCTTGGTCAGAATATCTTTGATCATCATACGCATAAACGCTGCGTCATCACAAATTAAGATGTTTGCCATAATCTTTTCTCCTCATAATTGTTTTAATTTTATTTTAAAATAATTTTAAAATTATTTTAAAAAATGATTTAAAAATTGCTTTAAAAAATGATTTAAAAAATTTGTTTTGCAATATTTATATAAATTTTATTGCTTTTTTGTCTTTAACCCTTCACAATCTCCGTGATGCGGACGCCGAAGCTCTCCTCAATTACCACTACCTCGCCCTTCGCCACATACTTGCCGTTCACCAATACGTCAATGGGTTCCCCGGCGATCTTATTCAATTCTATAATCGTTCCGGGCTTAAAGTCAAGTATTTCATGGATGGATTTGCTTGTTCTGCCCAATTCCACGGTAACATCCAACGGGACGTCCATAATCAGGCCCATATTCTCCTGCTGGGCAATGGGATTGAAATCGCCCATAAATGCCTGAAACTGCGCCGGCTGTACATTGACCGGCTGTCCTGCATACATCTGGGACATATTCTGCATAGGCTGACCCATAGGCTGGCCCATCATCGGCATCCCCATCATGGGCATTCCCATCTGTGCAGTCTGTTGTTCTTCTGTCCTGTTGTTCTCCTGCTCAGCCAATGGCTTCCCCTCCTCGCCTTCCGGCGTATTGTCCTCCATGTTTTTCCGGAAGCTTTCATACATGGATCTCGCAAATGAGAACGGATACAGCTGCATAATCTCGCTGTCCACCAGTTCTCCGATCACCATACGGAAGGAAATCTTAACAAATCTCCCCCGCAAAAATTCATCAATCGATCCTCCGTCTGCCTCCTCTGACAGATTGACCAAATCTGCAACCGGCGGGCTGATATCAATCATTTCATTCAGCATGGAGGACAGCGATGTGGCAGAGGAACCCATCATCTGGTTCATTGCCTCGCTGATGGCACTTAAGTGAAGCTCTCCCAGCTCCCCGTCGGTGTTGGTTCCGTCTCCTCCCATCATCAAATCTGTAATGACCTTCACATCATTGTCCTTAAGAACAAGGATATTGCTGCCATCCAGTCCCACCGTATATCTGATACGAATCAGCACACAGGGCCGTTCGTAGCCATTCACAACATCAGACCAGTTGGCTTCCGTCACCACCGGCGTAGATATTTCAACCTTCTTATTCACCAGAGATGATAAGGTTGTGGCAGCCGTTCCCATACTGATATTTGCCACCTCACCGATGGCATCCTTCTCCGAATCAGCCAGTGTCTCTGAATTACCGCCGGCGCCAGTGGCTGCACCCGCCTCTGCGGTCTCTGCTTGATTTAATAAGGCATTGATCTCTTCCTGTGATAACACGCCTCCGTCCATTGCCTTACTCCTCCTCTCTCACCACCGAAGTGATTCTTACTGCATATTTGTCTCCCGAGGCTCCCGGAAGAGCGGTAAACTTACGAATATTACCCACAAATACGTTCAATTCGTCATTGACCTTCCGGTCAACTCGAATAATGTCTCCAGGCTGAAGATTAATGAAATCATTCACGGATATGGTACTGTTCCCAAGCACTGCCTTAATAGGCATAGGAGCTTTGGAAATCAGCGCCTCAATCGTATCCACATACTTATCCTCTTCCTCACTCTGCATGGTGGAATACCAGTGCTTTGTATTCAGCTTATCAATCACATCCTCCAGCGTCAGATACGGAAGACAGATATTCATCAGCCCCTCCACCTCGCCAATGCAGAGATTGATGGTCACATTGGCAATCATCTCATTGGGAGAGATCATCTGTGCAAACTGGGAATTCGTCTCAATCCGCTCCAGCCGTGGAAAAATATCCACCACATTCTGCCAGGGCTCCCGCAGCAGATTGGTACAAACATTGAGGATCCGCTCTATGATCAGAAGCTCAATCTCCGAAAAATCCCGCACCTTATCCAACGGCACCCCCGCTCCGCCCAGGAGCCGGTCTACAATTGCATAGCCCAGATTGGGCGCCAGCTCTAAAATCACACTGCCGGACAATGGGGCCAGGTTAATAATTCCCAAGATCACCGGGTTATTCAGAGAGTTGGAAAACTCCGAAAAGGTAACTGCCTCGGAGTTGATCACCTCCACCTGGATACTCTTTCTCAAATATACCGGTAAACTGGTGGAGAGCAGCCGTGCATAATGCTCAAAAATAATCTCCAGCGTCCGTAAATGTTCCTTGGAAAACTTTGCCGGCCGGGCAAAATTATAATTCTTGACCGGCCGTTCACCGGTACCCTGTATCTCTTCTGCATCCAGCTCGCCGCTGCTTAATGCCTGCAGCAAGCGGTCTATCTCATTTTGGGTTAAGACCTCACCCATGCTTTCGCTCACCACCTATCTGTCTGTCAGCACCATTGCTGTTCTCCCCTACTGAACCGTAGCCGTAAAGGAAACAGTTACCACAAGCCTGGATCCATATACCTCATCCGCAATCTTATTCAGAATCTCGGTACGAATCTCATCCCTGTTGTTGCGGATCTCCTCGCTGGTGTGCTGGCCAACCACGGAAAATACGATGTCCCTCAATTGTCCCTCTTTGTCCGCCAGCTGCTCCTCGGAGCCCAGCTTCTTATAATCCTCATGCTCGCTGTTCAGTCCCAGCGTTACCTGAACCAGGGCAAAATGTTCTACGCCATCCGCTGCCGGCGTCAGGTTGATGGTCATGGTCTCACCGCCGTTGAGACTGTAGTTGACAATCTTATCCAGAGGCACATCCAGCTCCTGTGCCGCATATCCGCCGCCCTCCAGATCCAGATCAATAGCATTGCACACCTTCTCAATCAGCTCGTTTGATTTCTTATTCTGGGGAATCAGAACAAATGCAACCACCGCCGTCAGAATCAGATCTGCCAAAACAAGCGCTAAAATAATCACACTAATCAAATTTTTCTTCATGATGTCTGTCCTCTCTCCATTTATTATGAGACATTGATGGATATCTCTTCCATTCCTTCTATATCTATATATCTATATATCTATATATCTATATTCTATATGTTCTTATATTCATATATTCTTGCTTATTCATTACTAAAAGAATTGTGAATCTTGATCTCCACTCGTCGGTTCAGGGCCCTGCCCTCCGGCGTACCATTATCAGCCACCGGCCGGTATTCCCCACAGCCCTCTGCCCGGATATTGCTTGCACTCACCAGGGTATTCTCCGTGAAATAATCCTTCACAGCAAGGGCTCGATAGAAGGAAAGGACATCATTATTCTCATACGTAGCACTGGCCATAGGCACATTGTCCGTATGTCCCTCGATCACAATGGTATTCTCCGCGTACTGCTCCACAATGGTTCCCAGCTTCTGAACCAGCGGAATGGCATCCTCCCGGAACTCACCCTTGCCAGAATCAAAGAGCAGCGCGCCGTTCAGCGTCAGGCGTGTATATTGGGCCGTCACATCCAGCTGAACCTTATCTCCAATCCCAAGCTGCTGCAGCATGCCTTCAATCTGCTCCGCCATCTGCTCCGACTCCGCCAGGGCGGCCTCCTCAAACTTCTCGTTGAGATCCTCCTCGCCCTCCTGGGGCTCCTCCTCGCTCTGGGAATTGGCTTCCTTATAATAGATATCAAGCTGCTCCAGCTGACTGATTCCTGCCGAAATCATCTGGCCCTCGCCGATGGAAGCGCCGCCCTGGGGCAGAATGCTGAAGCTGCTCTGCAGGGATGCCACAATCTTCGTAAACTTCTCCTGATCCACAGAGGACATGGAGAACAACAGCACGAAAAAACACAGCAGCAGATTCATCAAATCACTAAATGTCGCCATCCAGGCCGGCGATCCGGCCGGGGGTGTATCCTGCTTCTTCTTTGCCACTATTCTTCACCTCCAGATGCCTCGCCTAAGCCTGCACGATCCTTGGGCGACAAGAAGGATTTCAGCTTCTCCTCGATAACACGCGGATTCTCTCCTGCCTGAATGGACAGGATTCCCTCCACAATAACCTCTTTCATGGAAATCTCCAGATCATTCTTTACCTTAAGCTTCGCTGAAGTCGGATTACACAGCCAGTTGGCAATCAGGGACCCGTACAGGGTTGTCAGCAATGCAACTGCCATAGCCGGTCCGATGGCCGACGGGTCATTCAGCTTCTTCAGCATGTTTACCAGACCGATCAGGGTACCGATCATACCCCAGGCAGGGCCTAGCTCTGCCCATTTGTCCCAGAAGCCGATTACTGTCTTATGACGTGCCTCCACACAATTCAGGTCTGTCTCCAGAATCCCCCGCACCAGCTCAGGATCCGTACCGTCCACCACCAGCATAATTCCCTTTTTCAGAAATTCATCCTCAATTCCGTTGGCTGTCTCCTCCAATGCCAGAAGTCCTTCCTTCCTGGCCACATTGGACAAATCAATAATATTCCGGATCACCTCATCGGGCTTATCCTGACTTCCCTTGAGCGTCAATGTGAAGCCTTTCAGGCCGTTGATAAAATCCGGAAGGGCATGCGATGCCAAAACACCCGAAACAGAACCACCAATTGTAATAATTACCGAAGGGACATCGCCGAAATTCCCGAGGGCCCCGACACCGTCACCGCTGACAATACCAAATACTACCATGACAAGTCCCATTAAAATTCCAATCAAGGATGCAATATCCAACTTCCTCACCTGCCTTTATCCATTTTTCATATAATATTATGTAGGAAAGAGCCCAAGCCGGGTTCTTTCGTCCGCATCAAATATAAATACTCCTATATCTGATCCTTCATGCTGTATTCGGGGCCGCTTCCAGCATTGCTATACCATATATGGTTGCCTGCCCCAGAATCTCTCCTCTATATATTACTAGATTTTGTTTCACTTGTCTACGTTCTTTTGCAATTTTTTTGCTTTTACCAAAAAATAATACATTGGGAACCTGTAATTCACAGCTTCCCAATGTATGTTTATTCATTTTTTATAGAGCTGCCCTTAACGCTTCAGGTTCACCAGCTCCTCCAGCAGCGTATCAGAGGTTGTGATGATCCTGGAATTTGCCTGGAATCCACGCTGTGTCGTGATCATCTCCGTAAACTCTGTGGAGAGGTCTACATTGGACATCTCCAGCACTCCGCTGGTCATCTTGCCGCCGTCTGCGGTGACATCCTGGCCGATCCCGTCAAACTCGCCGGAATTGAGAGTGGTCTGATAGCAGTTCTCTCCCACCTTCTCCAAGCCTGCCGGATTGGCAAAGACTGCAACTGCAATCTGGCCCAGCAGCGTGGTGTTGCCATTGTCATAGCTGGCCCAGATCGTTCCGTCCTGGGATACAGACAGGCCGATCAGAGCACCCAGCTTCTTGCCTCTTCCTTCCGTACCCTTCTCTCCGCCGCCGCGCTCTGCACCCATGGTGGAGGCGCCGCCGTTATCAACCCGCTTGCTTCCGCTGAAATCAACGGAGATATCGGAGAAATTCCCCAGAGAGATGGTCTGCCCGCCCTTGGTCATTAGGGTATCCTTGAAGGCCAGCTGTACTGCATTCCCGCCTGCGATAGATTCGAAATTTCCGTTGTCCACATTGAATTTCAGCACATTGCCATTGCTGGTGGTGTTGATGGTCACCACTGCCCGCCCGTCGTCAGCCACGGCAAAGTCATAGGTTACACCCTCTGCTGCTGCCGGCAGGCCGTAAGCCTCCTCCTGGGTAATGTACATCTGATTCAGTCCGTTCACATCCACCGGGTTCCCGGCCGCATCCTTCACCACATTGTCAGCCACATCAAATGTGTGTTCGATGGAGAACTTGACAGCGCCGTTGGTGGGGTCTATCTCCAGATACTGGGTTTGTGCGGGGTCAAACTTGACGGTTCCATCGTTGGGTATGCCAAGAATCTCCCCCCAGTTGTCAACCTCCTCCATCGTCTCATTGCCATTGGCATCCACTACCTTGCGCTTGTATGACTGGGTAGTGGTATCAAATACAACGCCATAATACTTGGCCATATCCTCTGCCGTAAACTGTGCGGTTGCGGTTGCCGTCAGCTTTCCGCCTGCAATGGTCACATTGCCGTTCCCTTCCGGATATGTGAAGCCGGAGATTTTGAGGGTGTCATAGTCCTTTGCGGTAGCCGGGAAGCCTGCCTGCTTGGTATACCGCTCTCCCTCCGGCCTGGTGGGATCATATGCAATGCCGTTTGTTTGGAGAAGCTCCAGCGAACGCCGCTCGGTCTGTACGTTCTGCTCTCCAAAGGTAACGATATCCTCCAGGGAGGTTGCATCCAGCTCATCCACAATGGATTTGCCCAGACTGTTGACTACATCCTTTAGCTCTACCGTATATTCGCCCTCCACATTGGTGGACTTCACCACGAACTTGGCGCTGTAGCTGTAGCCCAGTGCATCGTAAAACTCAAGGCTCATGTTATATCCTTTGTCCGATGTCACATTGGTATCGTTCTTATCCAGAATCCCCGCGCAGGTTCCCAGGGTAGTTGCCTCCGGCGGGGAGGTCAGGTTGGCCTCCTTCATGATCTGCAGAGGCGATACCGTATCCTTCCGGATGGTTCCTGTGGCGGGATCTACCTGCCAGCCCATGACATTGTAGCCGGTAGACTTCATAACAAGCGTTCCCGCTTCATCGATGTCAAAAGCTCCTGCTTTGGTAAACATGTTGCCGTTTCCGCCGTTGACAATGAAAAAGCTGTCCCCGGAAAGCATCAGGTCAAAGGCTCCGCCAGTGGTCTGGCTGGCTCCCGGGGTGCTGATGTTAATGGTTGTGGACGCCATATTCACACCAAGACCGATCTGCTTGGCATTGATTCCACCCCGTCCGCTGGCGGTAGGGCCGGATGCCCCGGTAAGACGCTGGTAAAAAACCTCACTAAAGGTTGTGGACGAGCTCTTAAAGCCAACGGTATTCACGTTTGCGATATTATTACCGATTACGTCCATCTTTGTCTGGTGGGTCTTCAGTCCTGACACACCAGAGTACATTGATCTCATCATAATTCATTGACCTCCTATGCTGTGCCGTATTGGTTTCCTCTGTCATTCAGAAACCGCTGCCTCCGTTAAGGTCCGGCTAAATAATGACGGCACCGTCGATATTTGTATAAATGTTATCTGCAGATTCTGCAAAATCCATGGCTGTCACCACGGTCCGGTTGGGAATATTGACAATAAATGCCAGGGAATCCATCAATACCAGGGAATCCCGAATCCCTTTGGACTTGGCCCGGTCCGTCCCCGTCTCCAGCCGCTCCAGCTGTTCGCTGGACAGATTGATGTTGCGGTCGTTAAGACGCATAGCCGCATGCTTGGAGAACTTCAGCTCCGGCGCTTCCGGCTCCTGCTCCGACTGCTTCCTGGCTAATATTTCCTGGAAGGAAACCTCGCCGCTGCCTGTGACCGGATGCTTCCGGCCCTGGCCCAGATATTGGCCCGTGACCTGCTCAATGGATGAAAACTGGTTGGCAATCTTATTCATCTGCCCCTTCACCTGCCTCTGTTCCGCCGGATTCATCTTTGTCTCCGGGCTTTTCCGTTCCTTCGGTTCCATCTGTTCCGTCGGTCCCGTCTGTGTCCCCGGGCTTTTCCGTATCGGAGGAATCTCCTCCTGCTGCTGCTTCCATTTCCGCCATCTTCTGCAGCAGCTGCGCCAGACGATCAATCGTATCCTGATCAATAAAGCCCTGCTGATAGCTGTTCATGGCGTTAAATGCCTTCTTGGCTGCTTCCAGCTTCTCCTTATCATCCAGAGTCAGATCCTTGACATCCGGAAGCTTCGCCACTGCCTCCTTGAAGGTCTCAGCCAACGCGATCGCATCCAGATAGGTGCTGTCCACTACACTCTCCAGATCCTCAATGTTGTAGAGATCCCCATTGATGGACAGGTAGGTCTTGCCGTTTTCACGCATGATATAATCCACATTGCCGGTCACCCGGTTCGTGGTGCCTGTAGTCTCGGAGACCACCCGCATGATCACCTGCTTGCCTACCAGAGAGGCTGCTTGGGAATCCCGCATGGTGGCATTCAGATTCTGCATCTCTTCCAGAGACGAGAAGGTTGCCAGCTGGGAAATATACTCCGTGTTGGAGGTGGGCTCCAGGGGATCCTGGTATTTCATCTGTGCTACCAGAAGCTGCAGGAAGGCATCCTTGTCAAGGCTTCCGGGCTTTCTGCTCTCTTTGGATTGGGAATTGCCCTTGGCACTTTCATCTACAAGCTTGCCATCCTTCACTCCCTGCATAATCGTATTTGATGTATCCATGTGCGCTCCTTTCTAATTGAAATTCTAATTGAAATTCTTATTATTCTATGCAGTCATATCCATAGAATTGCCATTTTCTACCATAATCTTAGCTGCCAGGCTGTCTTCCTCCGACAATTGGCCTGCAAGCTCATCCAGCTGTTCAACATTCAAAAAACGTCTCTGGCTGCGGCCTCTGTGTTCCTCCTGCTGACTGTCCATCTGCTGGCCGTTCTGGAACTGCTCCTCAAACTCATGGCTGGCAACCGTCACTTCCACTGCCTCCACCTTCATGCCCTGCTCATTCATATTCTCCTTCAGGACATTCATCTGGCTCTCCAGCGCCTGTCTCACCGCCTCATTCTGGGCAACCAGCTGTGCGGTAATTACACCCTCTTTGGAGGACAGCTGCATAAACAGCTTGCCAAGATGCTCCGGGTTCAGCTGCATCTCTATGGTAGAAATATTCCGTGTTACTGTAACCCTTGTAAATTCCGATACCTGCCGCAGAATATCCTGTACATCCACATAGGTTGTCTGTACGGTCTGTACGGTCTCCCCGGTACCGGCAACCGTATTCTGCACGGTTGTCTGAAAGCTTGCCGTCTGGCTGTTCTGGCTGGTCTCAGGCCCCTGTTCCTTCCCGGCTTCTGTCTTAAGCTGGCTGCTGAAGCTCTTCTGCTCCTCCTGGGACAGCTCCTGCTGAAGCTCCTCCTGGGCTCCTGCCTGCTTCTCCGTCTCAACGACACCCTGCAGCTGCTCGGTATCCAAAGCTCCCTTGTCCTGAGGATTCTCCTCAGGTGTCTCCTGCACCACTGTCTCCTGCACCTTCTGCTGCACGGCTGTCTCCGGCGCCTTCTGCTGGGTCTCTGTCTGCGGCGCCTCCGGCGTCACCGTCTGGCCGGGAACCTTCTGCTGCCCGGTCTCTGCGGGGGGAACTGCTTCCTCCTCCATTCCCGTCTCCGGGATCTGACCCTCTGGGAGCTCATCCGGATTCACCGTCATCTCGGCATCCTCCGGAGCATCCATAGTCCCAAACTCCTGAATCAACGCCTGAAGCTCCTGGGGCGACAGGTCCACCTGCTCGCTCAGCTGGGCAAGTAAAAGATTCGCTTCCTGCATCAGCTCCTGGAAACCTCCATGGAACAGCAAATCCGTAATGTCAGCCGCTCCTGTCAGCTCCATGCCAAGCTCCTGGAAGCCTTCGCCCATCAGCAGATTCTCAAAGGTAATCCCAAGCTGCTCCATGGCTGCTGCCAGCTCCTCCTCGGAAACGCCAAGCTTCTCGGAAAACAGCTTCTTGAGCTTCTCCTTCCACTCTCCGTAGGCGCTCTTCATCTCCTCGGTCATCACCTGCTCTGGCTGCTTCTCGGAAGCCTTGGGAATCCGATCCCATGCCGCGGTGCCTGTTTCCTTCTCATAGGTCTGCTTGGTCTGGTCTGCGTTTCCCATGGCCGGAAGCAGCTCCGACTTCTGGGACGCAAAACTCTCCGCTGCGGAAGGCGGCTGCTGCATAAAGGATCCGTTGTCCGCAGTCTTTTGGTTCAGCAGCTGGTCAAAGCCATTTGGTCTCTCGGCAGCGTTTCCTGTCTCGGAATTCTTCGTCAGTGCCATAGCATTTATTACTTTTGACACTCCGCCGCTCGTCATCGCCTCAACTCCTCTCTTAATTATAATATTTATTCTCAAGGTGCTGTGGGTTCCATCAGCTTGGTCAGCCGCGCCGCAAATTCCGGCTCCATGGCTCCCAATATTGCTCCTCTTGAATCAGCATCCATGCCCTCCAGTATCTTTGCGATCAGCTTCATATCATTGCCCATCTCCTGCAGAATCGCTGCCGCATCCTTGGCCTTCATACCGGAATACGTGGCAATGTATTCCTTCATCTCATTACTGTAGGCATCTTCCTTTACTACCTGCTTGTAGAGCTCCGCCGCATTGGCCGGATCTATGCTCTCATAAAAGGCCTTATATTCACTTATATCGGGCGCATTGGCCGTATACACAACCTCTTCGTAAAATTTTGTCTTAATATCTTCAAATTCTGCCTGCCGGCTTTCAAACTGCTTCAGCCGTTCCGACTCGGCCCGCAGCTGCTGGATCAAGGCCTCATCCTCCTTTGCAGCCTCCTGGGCATTGCTCAGCTCCAGCTCCAGCTCCTTGATCCGGCTGATGGCCTCGTCCAGTGTCGTATAGGGGTACTGGACGTCCACAGCATCCTGCTCTATCTCCGCCTCCGCTCTGGGCAGAATACGGTTGACATAAGGAACGTCCTTCAAAACAGGATAGAGAACCGTGGAACCAAATCCGCCCACATCCAGCTTAATGGCCAGCCCCAGAATGCCGATCCAGATCCCGATAATCAGAATCGTTACCAGGACAACCAGCAGCTTGCCGCCCTCTTCCTTTTCCGGCTCATCCTCAAGTGCACCTTCCCTCTTCTGGCGCTTTTTCTCTTCCTTTTCGGCCTTCTTCCTCATCTTCTCGGCCTGCTTTGCCGCCTTTTTGTCAAATACCTCGTTCTCGTCTCCAGTTTCCTTTGCCATACGCTCACCGCCTTTATTCTGCTGTCCTTCCCTGGTAAGTATAGCTTACCAGCTGGTCAATTTCCTTTATCTCCTGGCTTGCAAGCTCATGCTTGAATTCCTCCAGGGCATTTTCCCGCAGCTTCTCGTGGGTTTTTCGATCCTTCATCACCTCGTTGAGCTGGCTGCGCATCATCTCAAGATTCCTCTGGGCCACATGTACCGATACCTGCTGCCTGCGGATCAATTCCTTCATGGCGTCCACTGCCTGCTGGCACTGGTTGATCCGGGGAATATCCAGAAGCTCCGTCCGAAGCGCTCTGGCCTGTTCCTCATATTCCATCCGCCGAACCCGAAGCAGCCGCAGCTTCTCCTCCTCCTGTGCCAGTGCGGCGGCCGTTGCGGCAAAGGCAATCTTTGCCTGGGACTCCAGCTTATATTTGATGTTGAGAATATTCTGCATCTTATAATGAAAGCCTGCCATATGTCATCCATTCTCCTAAAACAACTGATTCAACAGGGTTACAATCTCCTCGAACTGAAAGCTCTCCTCTGTTTCCTGCAGCAGGAACCCGTTCACTGCGTCAATTTTTTCAATGGCATAATCGATCTCCTTATTGGAGCCCCGCTTATAAGCTCCGATATTGATCAGATCCTCCGCCTCCTGGTACACTGCCAGCACATTCCGAAGCTTGCCTGCCACGGACTTGTGCCCTCCGTCGGCAATGGAGCTCATGCATCTTGATATGCTCTGGAGCACATCAATGGCCGGATAGTGATTGCGCTGGGCCAGCCGCCTGGACAGCATAATATGCCCGTCCAGAATACTTCGGGCCGTATCGGTAATGGGCTCATTCATATCATCGCCGTCCACCAGCACCGTATAGAGCCCGGTGATGGAGCCCACCGCGCCATTGCCGGCCCGCTCCAGGAGCTTTGGCATCTCGGAGTACACGCTGGGGGGATAGCCTCTGGTCACCGGAGGCTCTCCCGAGGCCAGGCCGATCTCCCGCTGGGCCATAGAAAAACGGGTCAGAGAATCCATCATAAGCAACACATCTCTCCCCTGATCCCGAAAATACTCTGCCAGCGCAGTGGCGGTCTTTGCCGCCTTGTTGCGGATCAGCGCCGGCTGGTCAGAGGTGGCCACCACCACGATGGACCGCTTCATTCCCTCCTCGCCCAGATCCCGCTCCACAAATTCCCGCACCTCACGGCCCCGCTCTCCGATCAGAGCTATAATATTGATATCTGCCTTGGTATTACGGGCGAACATACCCATCAGAGTGCTCTTGCCGACGCCGGAGCCGGCAAATATACCAATACGCTGTCCCTTTCCCACGGTGATGGTTCCATCCACCGCCTTCACTCCCAGGGGCAGCACTTCATTAATAATAACTCTGGACATCGGTTCCGGCGCAGGCGCCTCCACCGGACGCTCCTGTCCGTGGCGTATCTCCAGCCGGTCCGTATCCGTGGGACGGCCAATCCCGTCCACCGTGTGGCCCAGAAGCTCCTCGCCCGCCAAAACAGTCAGGGGATGGCCCGTATTCTCCACAATGCATCCAAGGCCAATGCCCTCCACACTCTCATAGGGCATCAGCAGAAGATGTTTGTCCCGGATTCCCACCACCTCTGCCATCACGGAAAGCTCCCGCTCCTGGTCAATAATAATCCGGCAGAGGTCATTCAGCTTCGCGTTGGGGCCCACCGATTCAATGGTAAGCCCGACCACCTTGACCACCCGGCCAAGACGCCTGAAATACGTTCCCTCCACCAGCGTCTGATACTTCGTTCTGTCAAAAGCCTTCACTGCCAAATCTGCCACATTCTCTTCCTCACACACTCAACATTCGGACTGCTTTGATCAAATTCGCAAACTGGACGTCCAGGCTGCAGTCAAAAAAGCCAGAATCCGTCTCGATCACACAGCCGCTCTCAGCCAGAGAGATATCTGCCTCCAGACGAATCTCCAGGCTGGACCCAAGCTGCTCCGCCAGCTCCTGCCAGTGCTCCTGCAGATATCCGTATTGGTTCGGATGGACACGGACAGTAAAGTCCCTGGCCCCCTCGATCTGCTGCATGGCCTGCTTCACCAGGTGTAGCAGAATGGGGCCGAACTGGTCAAACTGAACATGAAAGACCTGTTCCATAACATCGCATACCGCTTCCAGCACCTGGCCCTCCAGCTCCTGCATACGCTGCTGATGCTTCTCCTCCAACTCCTGCTGGTATTGCTCCAGCTTCTGCTGCTCCAGCTCCTGTTCCTCTGCCGCCTTCTTCCTGCCGTCCTCATACCCCTTCTGCCAGCCTTCCGTCTCCGCATTGCCGCGGATCTCCTCCACCTGGCCAAGAGCCTTTTCTACCATCTCATCTGCCTTTGCCCGGGCATCCTGCCGGATCTGCTCTGCCTCTGCCCGGATTGCCTCCAGGTCAATCTCCGGCTCCTCCGGTTCCGGGGGCTGCTCCTCCGGATGCTGCTGGGCCCACAGCTTCTTCTGGGCCTCCAGCCGCATGGCCAGCAGCACATTGGGATCAATGATGCGGGTTCCCTGGTTCTCGGCTATGATATTCCGCTGTTTGTATAAATTAGACAACGATCTCATCACCTCCGCCCCGCGAGATAACAATCTCCCCGGCTTCCTCCAGCTTACGAATAATCGCAACGATCTTCTGCTGCGCTTCCTCAACATCCTTCATACGGACAGGACCCATAAACTCCATATCCTCTTTGATCATTGCAGACAGACGCTTGGACATGTTCTTGAAGATCACATTCTGAACCTCTTCGTTGGCGCTCTTAAGGGCCGTTCCAAGGTCACCGTTGTCCACGTCACGCAGCACACGCTGAATGGCCCGGTCGTCCAACAGCAAAATGTCCTCGAATACGAACATCTTCTTGCGGATCTCGTCCACCAGCTCCGGCTCTTCCAGCTCCAGAGATTCCATAATATGCTTCTCTGTCGCACGGTCTACTGTATTCAAAATTGCAACTGTGGCGTCCACGCCGCCCACAATCGTGTAGTCCTGATTCATCAGCGAGGACAGCTTCCGTTCCAGCACTCGTTCTACCTCCTTGATCACATCCGGAGAGGTACGGTCCATCATAGCGATTCTCTTCGCCACATCCGGCTGCTTTTCCGGCGGAAGGGAGCCAATGATCATAGCCGCCTGGGCTGCCGTCAGATAGGAAAGAATCATCGCAATGGTCTGGGGATGCTCATCCTGTATAAAGTTCAGCAGCTGGCTGGGATCCGTCTTACGCACAAACTCGAAGGGCCGCACCTGCAGGGATGCCGTCAGCTTGGTAATAACATTCTGGGCTTCCTCCTGGCCGAGAGCCTTCTCCAAGAGCTCCTTGGCATACCCAATACCGCCTTCTGCAATGTATTGCTGAGCCAGACATACCTGGTAGAACTCATTCAGCACATCCTCCTTAAGCTTGGGGGAAACGCTTCGGGTATTGGCAATCTCCAGTGTCAGCTCCTCTATCTCTTCTTCCTTTAAATGTTTAAACACCGTAGCCGACTTCTCCGGTCCCAATGCAATCAGGAGGATCGCCGCCTTTTGTGTGCCAGTCAAATCTGAATCTGCCATAGTTCTATTCCCACTCCTCATTCAACCAGTTGCGCAGCAGGGACGCTGCAGCCTCCGGATTCTCATCCACAAATTTTTCGATCAATACACGTATCTCTGATTTTTCAGAAAACCCAATATCGTCCAAATCTTCCTCCTGTGCTTCCTTGGTAGACTCCAACAGCCCTTCCACAGACAGCTCCGGCTCCAGCTCCGGCTCCGGCGTCTTCTCTCTTCTGGTACTGCGGAACACCACAAAGCCAAGCATCAGGATAATCAGGGCAGCCAGAACGATAGGCAGAATATCCTCCATGATATCAACGCCGCCCTCATCATCATAGCTGAACACCGGTACTTCATAAGCCAGCAGACTGATATTCTCCCGGGGGACGCCGGTGGCATTGGCCACCATAGTGACCATATCCTCATCCACCTCCAGACGCACACGGTCGCGGTTCTGGGCCTCAAATTCCGCAAAGGTCATGCCCTCCAGCTCTCCGCTCTCCTGCATGGTCCTCTCATTGTAGATCCGGTAAGAGGTCATCACTGCCGACAGGGAGGAGGACTCATAGATGGGCCGTCCAACGGTATATACCTCCTCAGTGGTCCTGACACTATTCACATAGTCGATCACCTGTTCTTCCGTGCTGAATTCCGACACATTGTCGTCCAGCATCACATATGTAGTGTTATCATTAGAGCCGGTTCCGGGCTCCCCGCCCGAGGTACCGGTTCCGCTGGAAGTGTAATTCCGCTCGGAATCCTTCAGCTGGGTTTCCTGCCCGTCCGGCAGACGATAATCCGTATCCGTAATCTTCCGGTTCACAAACTCAAAGTCAAGGTTGGCAGATACGGATGCATTGCTGTACAGCTCCGAACCAAGGATCACATCCTTCACCCGCTTGGCCACCAGATTCTCCGCCTTGGACTTCAGTTCCATATTGCTGTTGGCCGTCTCGGTCTCCGTTTCCGCCGTGCCCCCTGCAAACAGCAGGTTCCCTGAGGTATCGATAATCGTGATCTTGTCAGTGGTCTCATTGCCCAGGGCCGTTGCAGTGGCCCTGCCCATGGCTGCGGCCACCTCAGCGCTCATCTCGCTGTTGAGGGTCAGGATCAGCAGGGCAGAGCTCTCCTCCCCCCGGGAAACCAATGTCCCGTCGTCATTGGGGATGGACAGGTTCACATCCACATGATCCACCATGTCTAAGGTCCCGAACTTCTCGGCCAGGTCGTTCTGCATCCACAGCTTATACCGCTTGGTCTTATCCGCCTCTGTGCTGGAGAAGCCCCCTTCAAACACGCGGTCCAGATTCTCCCATTCATATGCACTTGGCGTAATATTATTCTCCGCAAGGAGCAGCTCCGCCGTCACCTTATCCTCCTCCGGTACCTTAAACACCAGCCCGTCGTCAGAGATCTCCGGCGTAATCCCATTCTCCTCCAGAAGCGTCTTCACACTGGAGGCTTCCTTCGTGTTGTCGCATTCCTTGAGGATCACCATCTTGGAAGCAGACAGCACTACCCCCAGAATCGCCAGCGCCGTAATCACAACTGCCGTACTGCTGACAATCAGTGCCTTCTGCCTGACAGAAAAGCTCTTCCACTTATCCAGTATTTGATTTATAATCTGTTGTATTCTCTCCGGCATCTTGCTCTACCACCTATTATGTTCTAAATCTGAATATTCATAATCTGATTATATGCTTCCAGCAGTTTGTCCCGCACCGCTACCGTATACTGCAGCGCAATGTTGGCCTTCTCCTGGGCAATCTGCAGATCATGGGTATTGGTGGAAAGCCCCAGCGTAAACTCAATCTCCGCCTGCTCTGCCCGATTCTGCAAATCATTGGTCTCATTGAGCATATTGATGGCAGACTGAAGCACGGAATCAAATCCGCTGTCCCGAATCTCTCCCTGTGCACTCTCTGCCAATGCATCCTTTATGTAAGTCGAAGTCGCGCCTGTCAGCGCAGCTATATTATCCATATGAAAACACTCCTTCTAAGCGCATTATTCTATAAGCTTATGCCTTCCCAAGCTCCAGTCCCTTCATAGCCATGGCCTTGCTGGCATCAAAGGCTGTCGCATTGGCCTCGTAGGAGCGGCTGGCATCAATCAGGTTCGTCATCTCCGTGACAATATTGACATTGGGATAAGATACATAGCCGTTCTCGTCCGCATCCGGATGGGCCGGGTCATACTTCATGATAAAATCGTTCTCTGTGTCCTCCTCCAGGGAATGTACCTTCACACCATTGCCAAGATAGGCCTCTCTGGTATTGCTGAGTACCTTGGAAAAGGGCGTTATCTCCTTCTCAGCAAAGGTAACGATCTTCCTGCGGTAGGGCTCGTTATCCGCATCCCTTGTGGTATTCACATTGGCTACATTCTCTGATATGATATCCATCCGAAACCGCTGTGCCGTCATACCGGATGCATTGATATTAAAGGATTGAAATACTGACATCTGTCTGCTCCCTTCCGTGACTACTTAATCACACTCTTGATCCTTGCAAATTCCTGGTTCATACTGTCAATCAGGGCATTATACGTGATCTGCGTCTCTGCCATCTGCACATACTCCTGCTCCGGGTCCACATTATTCTCATCTATCCGATAGGAATAATTGGCACTGTCTACATATGTATTCACATCCAAATGATCCAGATGGCTCTGTACCCCCCGCATCCTGCTGTCCAAGGATACATATTTGGAATATCCCAGCTCACGCTCCAGCACACTCTGAAAATCCACATCAATGCGCTTGTAGCCAGGGGTATCCTGATTGGCAATGTTGTGATCGATTGCTTCCTTCCGAAGATAGGTGGCATCTGCCGCCTTATCTAGTACATTGATATAATCATAGAGATTGGAACTAATCATTCTCCATCCTCCTTTGCATTATTTAGAAACCTATACCATTCTATTATATGTTATCTTTAAAAAAACACAAGTGTTTTTTTTAATTTTTTTACAGGATATTGTGTTTTTTTTCAAATTTTCCACAATATGGTGGAAAATACAAGGTTTTTCCTATTCCATGAAGCTTCCTCAAAAAGGGGAAAAGGACCCCCAGCGCCTGGAAATCCCTTTCCCATCCGTTAATTCCTTCCGTTCTGCTTCTTAATCTTGTCCAGCTCGTCAAACACAACATCATTGAGCACCTTAATGTAGGTCCCCTTCATTCCCGAGGAGCGGGATTCAATCACGCCTGCACTCTCGAACTTCCGCAGGGCATTCACGATGACGGAGCGGGTAATCCCCACCCGGTCTGCAATCTTGCTGGCCACAAGAATACCCTCCTTGCCCTCCATCTCATCAAAAATATGCGTGATGGCCTCCAACTCCGAGAAGGACAGGGTGCTGATGGCCGACTTGACAATCTGCACCTTGCGGGATTCCTCCGCACTCTCTTCATTGACGGAGCGCATCATCTCCAGCCCCACTACCGTCGTCCCATATTCGCTGAGAATAATGTCGTCAATGTCATAGGGGGCGTTCATCCGGTACACAAACAGGGTGCCCAGCCGCTCCCCCGCAATGTCAATGGGCGTAATAATCGCCTGGTACTCCCGCACATGCTCTGACATGAACCCCAGAGTCTCCAGATTCACATTCTCCTTGGTGGACAAAATTCCCAGCAGACGCTCATTCAACATGGGGTCAATAAAGCCTCCCACTTCATCTGCGATCAGCTCCGTAAGCTCTCTGATATCCGCACAGTGGCTGGTTCCCAGCACCTTCCCCTTCCGGCTGATCACAAGGATATTGGAATCCAGGATCCCGGTCAGCACCTCGCAGATATCATTGAACACAACCTTGGAAGAATTATTGTTATGCAGCAGCTTGTTGATCTTTCTGGTCTTATCCAGTAATTGAACGCTCATGTCTCCACCTCCCGAATCTATATCCGAACCCATCGTTGTCTCATTCTACCATGTTGCCGTAACATTTGCAAGATTTTTCAGCGAGATTTCAGGCATTGTCTATGGTTTATGGATTTTCCTTCTTTTTTTCAGTCACATACCCGCATTGGGCGTTGGCACAGGCCAGCTTGCTGCCCTTTTCCACCATATATCCGCCGCACTCAGGACATTTCTCTGCAGAGGGCTTCTGCCAGGACATAAAATCGCAGCCCGGATTATCCTCACAGCCGAAATATTTTCTCCCTTTTTTGGTCTTTCTCTGTACAACCTCCTTGCCGCACTTGGGGCAGGCAATGCCGGTTTTCTCCAGGTAGGGCTTGGTATTCTTGCAGTCCGGGAACCCGGGACAGGCCAAAAACCGTCCATGGGGCCCGTATTTTACCACCATATTACGCCCGCAGAGTTCGCAGATTACATCGGTCACCTCATCCTCAATCTTCACCTTCTCCAGAGCCTGCTCCGCAGCCTGCACCGCCTGCTCCAGATCCGGGTAAAAATTGCTGACAATGGTTTTCCAGTTGACATTCCCCTCCTCCACCTTGTCCAGAAGGGATTCCATATTGGCGGTAAAATGTTCGTCCACAATGGTGGGGAAGGCCTCCTTCATGATGGAATTGACCACCTCCCCCAGCTCCGTCACATAGAGGTTCTTGCTCTCCTTTGTCACATAGCGTCTGGCCAGGATCGTGGTGATCGTAGGCGCATAGGTGCTGGGACGCCCAATTCCCAGCTCCTCCAGGCTCTTCACCAGAGAGGCTTCCGTAAAATGAGCCGGCGGCTGGGTAAAATGCTGCTTTTCCTCCAGCTCCTTCAAATCCAACACAGTGCCCGGGCCAATGGAGCGCAGCAGGACATTATTCTCCCCCTTTTCATCCTCATCGCTGGTATAGACTGACATAAATCCGTCAAACACGACCCGGGAGGCCGCCACATGGAACCGGTAGTCCCCTGCCCCTATGGTGATGGAGGTGGTCTCGTACTGTGCGGCGCTCATGCGGCTGGCCGTAAATCGGTTCCAGATCAGCTGATAGAGGCGAAACTGATCTCTGCTTAGGGACTCCTTCACCATCACGGGCGTCCTGGTAATATCCGAGGGGCGGATGGCCTCATGGGCGTCCTGGATCTTGCTTTTGGTGCGGGCTGCCTGCCCGGCTGCGGACACATATCTCTCCCC
Organism: uncultured Lachnospiraceae bacterium; assembly: GCA_910588285.1. Taxonomy (GTDB): domain Bacteria; phylum Bacillota; class Clostridia; order Lachnospirales; family Lachnospiraceae; genus 14-2. The sequence goes on along the minus strand of CAJUQB010000033.1, from coordinate 9,125 downwards.
GTACTGGCCGCGGATATAGTCTCTGGCCACTGCGTCTGCCTCGTCGGAGATACGGACAGAGTCTGTCCTTAAGTAGGTAATCAGACCCACCGTCCCCTGCCCCTTGATATCAATGCCCTCATAGAGCTGCTGGGCCAGACGCATGGTCTTCTGGGTGGAAAAATTCAGCGTCTTGGCCGCCTCCTGCTGGAGGGTACTGGTGATAAAGGGCAGCGGCGCCTTCTTGGTGCGTTCGCTCTTCTTCACGTCCAGCACCTGGTAGCCGGCCATGTCCAGCTCCTTTAAAATCTGATCCAGCTCCTCCCGGGAGCCGATGCCCCGCTTCCCATTCTTGTCCCCATAGAACTTGGCGCTTAACAGCTTCTTCTCCCCGGGGACGGCCAGCTTGGCATCCAGGCTCCAGTATTCCTCCGGAATAAAGGCATTGATCTCCTCCTCCCGGTCGCAGATGATGCGAAGGGCCACGGACTGCACCCGCCCGGCGCTTAGGCCCCGCTTTACCTTGGCCCACAGCAGCGGGCTGATGCGGTAGCCCACCATCCGGTCCAGCATTCTCCTGGCCTGCTGGGCATTGACCAGATCCATATCAATATCCCTGGGTTCCTTCAGGGAGGCCTTCACTGCCTTCTGGGTAATCTCATTGAAACTGATGCGCTGCATCTTCTTCTCATCCAGCTTCAGGGCCTGGCTTAAGTGCCAGGAGATCGCCTCTCCCTCCCGGTCCGGGTCCGTTGCAAGATATACGCGGTCTGCCTTTTTTACTTCCTTTCGCAGCTTTGCCAGAATGTCGCCCTTCCCCCGGATGGTAATATATTTCGGTTCATAGCCGTTTTGTGCGTCAAAGCCCAGCTGGCTCTTGGGCATATCCCGCACATGCCCGTTGGAGGCTGCCACTTCGTAATTCTTTCCAAGAAATTTTTTAATAGTCTTCACCTTTGCAGGCGACTCTACAATCACCAGATATTTTGCCATAACACTTACTCCTTCAACGCCCTAAGAAAGGCGCGTCCTGCTATATTGATTCTTAGATATTTCCTTCACAAGCCCCAGGCATTGCAGGCGAAACAGAGCCACCACTGCCTGTTGGAATTCCAGCCCGGTCTGGCCTATGATCTGATCCAGATGAAGCGGACTGAAATCCAGAACACTATACACCAACCTTTCATTTTTTTCAAGTGCATTTTGGATTAATTTTTTGTTCTTACCATTCTTTGGGACAGAAGCAATGCCCAATTCCCGCAAAAATTCCTCCTCCGAATAATAGACGCAGGCCCCCTGGGACAACAGCCACAGGCAGCCCCTGCTTAGATCGTCGCTGATGCGGCCCGGCACGGCGTATACGGTTTTCCCCTGCTCCAGAGCGCAGTCCGCAGTGATCAGGGAGCCGCTCTTCTCTCTGGCCTCCACCACCACAACTGCATCCGCAAGGCCGCTGATGATCCGGTTGCGCCTGGGAAACAGGTAGGGCAGCGGCTGCGTCCCCGGAGGAGACTCGGAACAGAGGCCGCCCCGCTGCTCCATGGCTCGGTACAAATCACGATTCTGCCTGGGATAGCAGATATCTACGCCGCAGCCAAGCACGCCCCAGGTACCTCCGCCCGCCTCCAGCGCTCCCCGGTGGGCAGCCCCGTCAATCCCGCAGGCCAGCCCGCTGACCACATCCACGCCATGCTCTCCCAGAAGCTGCCCCAGCCGCTTTGCCACTGCCTGTCCGTAGACAGAGCAGCCCCTTGCCCCCACAATGGCTACCGCATGCTCCCCTGCCGGCAGCGTCCCCTTCACAAACAGCCCATAAGGCGGGTCATAGATGTGCAGAAGCCGGCTGGGATATCCGGGCTGATCGATACAGACCAGCTCCACCCCCTGCTCCGCCATCTGCAGATAGGATGCCTCCCAGCCCGGATCCCGCTTTGCCGCCTGAAGGGCCCGTACTGTTTTCTCTGGTATCCTATGCTCTTTTTCCAGCCGGTATTCCGGAATCCAAAAAATTTCTTCCGGACTTTTATAGATCTTCAGAAGCTCCAGCTTCTCCCTGGAACTCACCCCGGTAAGGGCTGCAAACCAGTACCGGTACTTCATGGCAGCCCCCTCCACAGCCCGTCGCCCATGCTTCGGTACAAAAGGGCCTCCATCATATGCTCCTCCCCTATTGTCTCCGACCGGGCCAGATCTGCAACCGTCCTGGCCACCCGGATCAGACGGTGGTAGGATCTGGCAGTCAGCCCCAGGCTGTCATAGCTTAAGCCAAGAAGCCGTCTGGCCTTTGGTTCCATGGGGCAGTACTGCTCCAGCAGCCCGGACGGAACCCGGCTGTTGTACAAAAACCCCTCTCCCTGGTATCTGTCCCGCTGAAGCCGGTGCGCCACCTCCACCCTGGCCCGGATTGTGCAGGAGGCTTCCTCCGGCATAGCCCCAACTGTGCAGGAGGCTTCCTCCGGCATAGCCCCAACTGCGCAGGAGGCTTCCTCCGGCATGGCCCCAACTGCGCAGGAGGCCTCCTCCGGCATGGCCTGCTTCCTCCCGGGAGCTTCTCCTGTATAGGAATGGGTAAGCTCCTCCACGGACAGGCGAGGGACCTCCACCGTCAGGTCCATGCGGTCCAAAAAAGGCCGGCTCACCTTCTGGAGATGCTGCCGGATCTGGGTCGGGCTGCAGCTGCAGCGGTTCCGGTCCGGGTAATATCCGCAGCTGCAGGGATTCATGGCTGCCACCAGCATAAAGTCCGCCGGGTAGGTGTAGGTTCCCCCCAGCCTTACCAGGCGCACCTCCCGCTCCTCCAGGGGCTGGCGCAGTTGTTCCAACACCGGGCGCTGGAACTCTGTCAGCTCGTCCAGAAACAGTACCCCCTTGTGCGCCAGGCTGATCTCCCCCGGCTGGGGGATTTTGCCGCCGCCAATGAGGGCTGTCCTTGTAATCGAATAGTGGGGGCTGCGGAATGGGCGGCAGGATCCCCCCTGCTTCAGCTGGCCAAACATCCCGCTGACGCTGTAGATCCCTGCCAGCTCCATCTGCTCCTCCTCCCCAAGCCCTGGCAGGATCCCGGCAATGGCCCGGGCCGCCATGGTCTTCCCGGAGCCGGGCGGCCCGGACATCAGCAGATTGTGACGGCCCGCCGCTGCCACCTCACATGCCTTTCTTAAGAGCTTTTGCCCTTTTAGCTCCGCAAAATCCGTCTCCGGCCGTGCATTTTCTTCTATTATAGTACGGGCCTCCCCCTGCCAGGGAGACAGGGAGCCCTCTCCCTTAAGCCAGCCCAAGACCTGCCCAAGCTCCTCTGCCGGCAGCACGGTGATCTTCTGCGCCAGCCCTGCCTCCTGAACATTGTCCGCCGGAACCACCATCCGCAAAAATCCTGCCCGCTGCGCCTCCAGCGCCATGGGCAGGATCCCGCGGATGCCCTGGAGCCTGCCCCGCAGGGTAATCTCCCCCGCAAACAGCGTCCCTGCAAGCCGCGGCGATTCCAGCAGCCCATAGGCAGCAAGCACCGCCAGCGCAATGGGCAGGTCAAAGCCCGTCCCCCGCTTGGGAATATCTGCCGGGCACAGATTCACTGTCACCTTCTTGGGAGGCAGACGGTATCCAAGGCACCGAAGGGCAGCCCGGACCCGTTCCTTGGCCTCCCGCACCTCCGAGGCCGGAACCCCCACCATCTCAAAGGCAGGCAGGCCGTCGCACACGTCGGCCTCCACCTGCACAATCACGCTGTTCATACCGCGGATTACCGCTGTATTTATTATGCTATACATGTTCTATCCTGTTCTTCATCATACCTTTGGGGAAATTGCTTGGGATAAAATAGATATTGTTATTCTACCATATTTGAGCGGATTTGCAATCATTTTTGTGCATTTATCGGTTGATTCATATTATTCCATATTATTTTTTGCTTATCCCTTATCACTCTTTCTATGATCCCGTTCAATCCGTAATAATCGAAAACGTTCTCCTTTTCGGTATCCAAAACATCTCATTCTGCTGCTAAATCGAAATTTCATAATGGTCCTATCACTATAAATTGTATTATGAAACCAGTCTTCCTCTTTGGAAGATGGTGTATACTTTTTATATTCCAATCCATCATCCAACCCAATACTCTCCCACGATTCGTGTCTCACAAATTTATCCAACGTTCCCAAAAGCAGTCCATACTCTTCTTTTTCCAAATGCGCTGCACCATATTCTTTTTCCAAAAGGGAACAATCCAGGCGTGTTCCGGCATAGCGAGCCTTCAGACACTCATCCCGCTCCAGCCCCATCTGCCCGCCAAAGCATTCTACCAGATAAGCCGGCTGATATACAGAAATCACAGTATATTCTTCTCTGTCACACTTTATATACAGCTTACAATCTGAATAAACTGCTGATCGAAAGGATAAAAGGCTTTCCTGACGGGCGGCTGCCTCTGCAACTGCCGTAGCTGCCACATCCTCCTCCCCCATCCAGTAGGATTTCCCATAATTATGCGCTGGCGCCAAATCCCAGTAGGGCTCTGTTCTCATCTCCTTATCCAACGCAATTTTGAAACGGCTCAATTCATCTGACCTGGCATATTTTTTTAACTCTCCCAAGCTCAATTCCTTTGTGATTTTACATTTATAAAAATCAGCAAGCTTCCTGATTTGGCCGTCTCCCTTGCTTCGTACCAACCGAAAACACTGCAGATTAGCCTCCAAGCTCTTCAAAAATTCTTCTACGCTTTCAAACTGCCCATGCAGAGATTTTTCATTCAAAATAAAATCCACGTATTACCACCCCAAAATCACATCCAAGTCTTTCTCAATCTGGTCGAACAGCCCCTCCTGCTGATTCTTCACATGGCCATTCTCATCCACAACTATCTCTACCGGCATGCTTATCTTATCCTCGTTCTGCCGGAAAAAATAAATTCGCACTTGAGCGTTGCTGATCCGATCACTGCTGACACACCGCCGCAACCCATTAAAAACATGATCACTATGCGTTTCCATCACCACCTGCAGGCCTCTTCGCGCCAAAAAAATCAAAAATTCCATCAATTCACACTGCCCGGATGGATGAAGGTGAATCTCCGGATTTTCAATAATCAGGACATCATCCTTTCTACAGGAGAATGCTGCAATAATAATCTCTGCAATATAGCTGACCCCGGTTCCTACATTTTTGGGTCTGATGTCTCTTCCCAGTTCACGGTTCCTGTAGGCCACCCGAATCAGCTCTGTCCCCGGAATTTCTTCCACAATCACCCGGTAGCCTAAGATCCGCTCCAACCAATAATCTACCTGTCCACCCAGCGTCATCTTCGTTGAACTGTCAAAAATAAACCCTTTCTCCCGGATCTCCTCGTCCCTGTGTCCTGCCAGATAGAAAAACGCATATTCGCAGCGAATCCCGATTTTATCTTTTCCTTCCAACGATTTTTGGTAAGTATCCTCCACACCAATTCTATCAGCTGTCAAATAACGGACATTTATTTCCTTGTAGAATTCAGTACCCTCTCTTTTTTCAGACTCATCACTGAAAATTTTCCGGTACAGGTACTCCTTTCCGCCATACTCATACGCTGCCTCCAGAACAATTTCTCTGCTCCCAGCAATCCAGTTTTTCACCTCATTAACGGTTCCGATATTCATATACTTTCCTGCCAATGAACTGGCGCTATTCTGATATAGCGCCAGAATAGCCTGAATTACTGTGGATTTCCCGGTAGAATTCTTCCCTGCAAGCAATGTAAAATTAGAAAACCTGATTTCTGTTTCCCGAAAGCATTTAAATCCTTGTATTCTGATACAGTTTAGCATATTATTGTAACCTCTCTTCTATCATATCAAAATGTTTGCGGATACAGGCTATACTTACCTTTTCATTTTCAATCATTTTCCATAGCTCCCTGTCAGAAGCAGCCTGCTCCAATCCCCGCTGTATGATATATCCCCTTTTCCGGCACATCCATACCACATTGTAGATATAGCCAAGTGTCTTCGCCTGCCGCTCCTTCCCCTTTTCCCTCTCCAATTCATAAAAAAAGGTGCCTTGTTCCCATTCCAAAATTTCTTCGGTTGCTTCCCGGAAGGCATCCGCTGTTTCATCCAGCCACTGGTTGTCCCTTTCCAAAATAAGCACTACTGAACGATCCAGCAGCTGTTGAAAATTCAAGCTTTCTCCCCATTCTGTCATCTCTCCCACACGCACAAAATGATACATCAAAATCCGCAGTACCATATATTGCCGATTTAGAGCTGCCTTGCTAAAAAAGGATGCAGATTTTCCGATCTTTTGTTCCAAAAAATGCAAACGCTGTTCCAAATCTCCTTCATACAATTTGTTCCGGATTCCCTGCTCCCTGGTAAAGTTCCATCTCTCAATATAGTTCCCCATTTGCATATGCATATAACGCGGTGTTGTATATTCTATAATTAGAAAAGAAAACCTGTAATCCAATAACCAGGATGCCCTTCTGGGAAACTGCTGCTCCATCTGCTCGATTCCCCACCCGTCCAATTCCGGGTAGAATTCAAGCCCTCTGACAGGATAATTTCCCTCTAAAAACTCAATCAGGCACCGCAGCCTGTCATCTGCCTCCAGAACCAGCAGACTCCCATCCTGTCGCTCCGATACATAGATTGTCGGCAGCGCAAATCCCAGCAAAATAATTTCTACGATTCCAGAGACACGTTCTATCTTTTTATATCTTTTCATCAAAGGAACCTCTGGAAAAACAATCCTTCTTTCCCGATACATCTGATATATCTGCTGAACTGATACTTTTTTCTCATAACAATCAATATAATTACCGGAAAATTTCTCCATAATTCCCTCCATATTCCAGATATCCTTACGATTTATGTATCTCTTCCTCTAAGTATCTACAATTATACATGCTCTGCAAATAACACACAAGAAGATTTCGGAAGTTTCCATAATACTTATTAACAAAAAGCGGGAGGAGTCACCTGGCATCCACCAGCCAAGTCAACTCCTCCCACCTTCCGGAACCACCTGTCCGTTACACAGCTTCATCCTTCCTCAAACTTCTCCCGAAGCTTTTCCAGGGCCCGCTTCTCGATCCTCGATACATAGGACCGTGAAATCCCCAGCTTCTGTGCAATCTCTCTCTGGGTCAGCGGTTTCCTATTATATAGCCCGTACCGCATACAGACAATGGCCTGCTCCCGCCGGGTCAGCACCTTGGGCAGGCATTCGTACAGCTTTCCTGTGTTGCGCTTCAGCTCCACCTTGGCCGGAATGTCTGCCTCTTCACTGACCACCACATCCAGGAGATGGATCTGGTTTCCCTCCTTATCCGTTCCGATGGGCTCATAGAGGGAGACCTCGCGGCTGACCTTCTTCCTGGCGCGGAAATACATCAGTAGCTCATTGTCAATGCACCTTGCCGCATAAGTCCCCAGACGGTTTCCCATCCGCTGGTTAAAGGTGGCAATGGCTTTCATCAGTCCAATGGTTCCAATGGAGATCAGATCCTCCAGATCCTCCTCTGTATTCTGATATTTTTTGCATATATGGGCTACCAGGCGGAGATTCCGTTCGATCAGAATATATCGAGCCTCAGAGTCTCCCTGATCCATTTTTTCCAAATATTCACTTTCTTCTTCTGGGCTTAGGGGCGGTAAAAATGTTTTCAAAAAGACACCTCTGAGCTGATTTATTACATTCTATGAAAAATCAGCCTCCGAAGTGCCTTTCCAATCCGAGAAAAAATTCAATTATATATTAAATCGTCATTTAATATGCCGCTATTTCCTGATACGTTCCGGGAATCCAACCTTTTTCTGCACCTTTCTCAATGTCTTTGCGGCATAATACTCCGCCTTCTCTGCATTGCTCTTAATGATCCCGTCAATGTAAGACTTATCCTTGGACAGGCGGGCAAATTCCTCCTGCACCGGTGTGAGGACAGAAACCACCGCCTCCCCCACGGCTTCCTTCAGCTGGCCGTAGCCCTGGCCCTGGAACCCTGCCACCGCATCCTGGGGCATCCTGCCAGTGCAGGCACAGTAGATATCCAGCAGGTTGCGGACTCCCGGCTGTTCCTCCCGGTAAGCGATATTGGCCTCCGAATCCGTCACAGCCCGCTTGAACTTCCGCCGGATGGTGTCCGGGTCGTCCATCAAATAAATACTGGCATTCGGATTCTCGTCAGACTTGCTCATCTTCTTCTCCGGATTCTGCAGGCTCATGATCTTGGCCCCGCTCTTGCCGATATAGGCCTCCGGAATGGTAAACACATCGCCGTACACTCCGTTAAACCGCTGGGCAATGTCCCGGGTAATCTCCAGGTGCTGCATCTGGTCAATGCCCACCGGAACCACATCCGACTGATACAGCAGGATATCCGCTGCCATCAGCACCGGGTAGGTAAATAATCCCGCATTGATATTATCCGCATGCTTCTGGGACTTATCCTTAAACTGGGTCATCCGGTTCAGCTCTCCCATATAGGTAAAGCAGTTGAGAATCCAGGCAAGCTCTGCATGGCCGGAAACATGGGACTGGTAGTAGATGCAGTTCTTCTCCGGATTCAGCCCTGCCGCAAGGTAGAGTATCAGCAGGTTCCTGGCCCTTTTGCGAAGCTCCGCCGGGTCCTGGCGCACGGTAATGGAATGGAGATCCACCACACTGTAAAAGCATTCATATTCTTCACTCAAAGCCACCCAGTTTTTCAAAGCCCCCAGATAATTCCCCAGGGTCAATGTCCCGGTAGCCTGCATTCCGCTGAAAAGTACTTTCTTTCCGTCAATCATAATTCTCCCTCTTTCTTAAATCTTGATTATATAATTCTCAAGACTGCATTGTATCATTTATCAATACCAATACCAATATCAATACAAAAAAACTCCTCCTCAGTGTACCATGTTCAATAAGGAAAGTCAATTTTGCGCACCGTATTTTTGATATAGGCGTATGTCTCCCGTTCCCCCTGCTCCTTCAGCATCAGCAGCAGCTGCTCCAGCAAGGCCCTGCTGGCCGGATGGATCACCATATGGTCCCGTCCCCTGCAGTAATACTCCCAGGCGCTGGCATCCGTGTATTGCTGCCGCTGGTAATTCTTTGATGCGCTGACCCGGTCAATAAACATTTCCAGCACGTACTTTTTTGGCATTTTCATACCGGTAAGACAACGCTGGCCG
>CAJUQB010000032.1:43163-48291 GCA_910588285.1 uncultured Lachnospiraceae bacterium | reverse complement strand
CCGCAAAGTGGGGCGTGCAGATGGCGGGAATGAATTTTCAAACACGCTCTAGTATGCCCATCAGGGGGGAAACATATACCGGATTTTAAAATCCACCGTTCTGGTAAGCTCTGGCTATTACATAGGATGGCTCATAAAATGCACTGCCATTGTAATTATCAATCACCTCGCAAATTTCATTGTTGTAAACACGAATAATCCCATCTACATAATTCTCCTTGGATGCCATTGTATCCAGAATCAATCTCTGATATACCTCTCCCATTTCAAAAGGTGTTGGATAGCTAAACTTAACCAACCGGCAGCTCCCGCACCTCATCCTCCAGAAGATAGCACATCTGCGCATGCTCGTCCACTCCCTGGGCGATCTGCTCTGCGTCCAGCAAAATATACTTGGTGGTTCCTTCGGCCAGCACCTCTCCCTGGGCATTGAGGATCTGGGCGTGGATAGCAGCAAACTTGCTGCTCTCCCGCATCACTACGCCCCTGCCGTAAAGCGGCTCCCCATAGGGCACCGGCTTGCGGTATTTGGTTTCCAGGCTCATGGTCACACCCATCCGGGACTCTGATTTCACCCAGAGGGCCCGAAGGCCCAGCTCGTCAATCATGGTGGCCACCAGGCCTCCGTGGACCCGGCCCGGGAAGCTCTGGTGCTCCTCCCGAAATTGGAAGGGTGTTACCACACTGCCGTCCTCCATGTTGTAGAACTGGGCACGGAGCCCTGTTGGGTTATCCATTCCGCAGATAAAACACATTCTGCTGTTTGTCTGTTTGCTGACTACCTTCATATTCTGCCTCTTCCTGTTCTTTGCTATTCTGCCGCGGCTGTATCCAAAAGCTATTTCATCTCATCCAGGCGTTTTTCCATATACTCATGGCCGTAATGCGTGCGGTATTTCAGAGCTGTCACCTTGTCAATCCTTCCCTGTCTGTAAAGCTTCAGAAGGCTTCCGTCCATGGTGCACATGCCCTCGCTGGCACTGGACTGCATCATGGCATCCAGCTGGTTCACCTTGTTCTCCCGAATCATATTATTGATGGCATCTGTCACCTTCATAATCTCAAATACCGGGATCCGCACCGGATTCCCGTCCTCGTCCAGCTCCGTGGAGGGCACCAGCTGCTGACATACTACTGCACGCAGTACCTGGGCCAGCTGCATCCTTGCCTGTTCCTTATCCGGGAAAACATCCACAATTCGGTTAATGGTATCCGCCGCCCCGTTGGTATGGAGGCTGCTGAATACCAGCACACCCGTTTCCGCTGCAATCAGGGCAGAATAGATGGTGTCAAAATCGCGCATTTCCCCCAGGAAAATCACATCCGGGCTCTCTCGCAGGGCAGAGCGCAGCGCCTCCAGATACCCCGGGGTATCAATCGAAATCTCTCTCTGGGTCACAATGGCCTTCTTATGCCTGTGAATATACTCAATGGGATCCTCCATGGTAATGATATGGCAGTCCCGGTTTTGGTTAATCCGGTCAATCATACAGGCCAGGGTGGTGGACTTTCCGGTGCCTGCCGCCCCGGTAACCAGCACCAGGCCGCCGCCATTGTCCGCCATGGACAGCACATCCTCCGGGATCCCCAGCTTTTCTGCATCCGGCAGGCCGAAACGGATCACACGGATCACTGCGGCCAGGGAGCCTCTCTGACGGAAGATATTGACACGGAACCGGCCCCCCGGAAATATCCCCTGGGCCGTCTCGCGCCTGGACATGGAGAGGGAGAAGTCATCGTCCTCCATGCGGTCCAGCCTCACCTGCTCCCGCTTCCCTTCCCGGTAAATCTCATCCACCAGCTTTTGGATGGTGTCCGGCATCAACGGAACATTGTCCATCCGCTTCTGATGGCCGCTGCGCTTCATGGTCACCGGAAGCCCTGCGATCAGAAATACATCCGATACCTTCTCATCCTCCACTGCCGCCTTCAGGATATTTTGAATTGTGATCTCTCTCGTCCCGTTTTCAGTTGCATTTGCATTCATAGCTGCGTCCATAGTTACCCCTTTCTATTCTTCTCCGGACCAGAGATTGCCCATCTCCTCATCCGGCTCCCATTCCTTCTGTATTCTCCAGTCTACAATCCGGATTCCATCTGCCTCATCCGGCGCCACTCCAACGGTCAAGGTAAAGCTGTCCCTGCTTATAATCCTTCGGATCACGCCGTCCTCTCCGGCCTCTGTGTCCGCAAGCTCCAAAAGCCCTGCCAAATCACCTCCGGCTGACTCCATGACCCTGTGGGCCTCTCCGAGAAAGGCCTGCCCTTCCGCCTCCAGCTCATACCGTATACGCACCGTATCGCCATGCCGCCTGGCCAGAGACAGGTCCGCCCGGGCCGTGGTAAAGGACAAAATGCCAAGAACCGTCATACAGATGCTGATCACGGTCAGCACAAGAGCCAGCGGCCCCAGCTTAACCGGTATATGCTTCATGGTACCGCCTCCTCTACATAAACTGCCGTTGTCAGGGAATAGACCGGTTCCTGCTCTCCCTTCCGGCAGACCGTAATTACACTGTTCACACAGCCGTTTTCCTCCGGCTCCCAGGTGACCTCCACCTGAAGCCCGCCGCCGGGAGCCGGCTTGCCGTCTGTCCCGTACTCCGCACAGATTCCGCCTCCATCCAGAGGGCGGACATTCCCATTCTCATCCAACAGCCGTATCAGCTCCTCCTGGCTGCCAGACGCAGCCACTGCCTCCGCCGCGCTCTCCGCCAGGCCAACGGCACAGGTCAGCTCCCGCGCATTGTCACTCATAACCGACGCCTGGGAGAATACCCGCAGCAGTATCAGAATCATAGCCACAAATATAACCGCCAGAAACAATGTCTCAATATAAAAAGCCGTGATATGGCCTCTTTCCTTATTCCCTCTTCCTTCACGGTTCATCTGTCATTCCCTCCGCTGCCTCCTGCTCCCTGACATGAAACAATGCCCTGCCGGCATCTGTTGTGACAGCATAGGTCCCCGCAGACAGCTCCTCTACCTGAAAAACCTCTGTCCTGCCGATCTCAAGGGCCGCCGAGGGATCCGGTTCCCCGTCTACAGAGCCGTACTCCTCCATCAGTCTGCCCTCTGCCAAATAAATCCGAACCGCATATCCGGATTCCTCCGCTGTCACCACCAGCATCTGGGAGCCCTCCTGTATGCCCTCCCGGATCTCCACCCGGCCGTCCACCGCCTTCACGCAGGTGGACAGGTAGGACAAAAGCGCCCTGGACCGGTTGTTCTGATCCTGGCCCGCAGCCACACTGCGATAGGTCTGCGCCCCAAAAACTACCAACAGGAAAAAGCCTGCCAGAAAAAGGACGGCAATTCCCATTGTATAAAAAGCCACCGGCGAACCGCTATTTTTTTTCATGGATGCATGCCTCCTCTCATTCCTTCCTGTCTATTTCCGCCACCTGCCTTCAATGCCGCTCCGTCACCCGCACATCCGGCGGAAGATTGGATGCAAAGGCATCATAATGCACATAAAAATCCTCCCGGTTAATCTGCAGGCCGTAATTCTCCTCCAGATAAGCCACATCCGCAGGATAGGCTCCCTCTACCACATAGCACTGCAGCGCGCTGCGCTCCACAGCTGCCTTCAGCGCCCTGCCTCCCTCTTCCTGAATATCCCGGCCGGAGGACGGAGCCACCCGAAGCCACAGCACTGCCGCCAGCACTGCCGCCAGAAGCACGAGGACTGCATACGGCCAGCGCCTTACTTTTTTATCAAAATACATCTCTGCCCCTCCTGTACCATCTACACGATCACCGGATCCTTCGATCGGCCCCGGTTACCCCACCGCATTCATCATGCCAATCAGCGGCAGCATGACGCTGAGCAGAGACAGGCCTACTGTCACCATCAGAAGCCCGGAAAGGACAGGATCCACAATCCCCACCAGCCGGTCCACCAGGCTGCTGCAGTGCCCTGCCAGCAGGTCCGTCAGCTTCTTCAGCACTGTTTCCAGACTGCCGCTGCGGTCTCCCGCCAGAAGCATTCTGCCATACACCGGCTCAAACAGCCCCTCATTGTATGCCGCCTGGGCAATCCCATGCCCCTCCTCCATGCTTTTTGCACATCTTTGAATCTTCCTCTCCACCGGACGGCAGGAAGCCATCTTCATGCTCTCCTTCACTGCAATATCCTGCATCTCGCCGCTGGCAAGGAAGGTGGACAGGGCCGCTGTAAACCGAAACATGCCCAGACATTCTAATATAGAAGCACAAGCCGGGATCTTCCCCAGCACTGCCTCCAGTATGTACCGCTTCTTTCCCCTCCACAGAAGAAGGCCTGCCAGAAGCGCTGCCACCAGCACAAGCATCACCACCAGCGCGGCCCAGCAGATGCCATAGGCCCACCGGACATATCCATAGGAGGAATCCGTCAGGCTGCCGGTGAGATTGTCATACACGCCCAGGAACGCAGGAAGCACCATGGTCAGCATCACAGCCAGCACCGCGATGATCATCACCAGCATGACTGTGGGATACACAATGGCATTGCGGAGCTTATCTGTCATGGTTTTCTGATCCGCATAATACCTGGCCAGCTGGAACAGTACGTCCTCCAGCCGTCCGGCTCCCTCTCCGGCTGCCACCATCCGGATGGCATATTCCGGAAAAATCCCGGCTGCCTCCATGGCCTCCGACATCCGCTTTCCCTGCTCCGTACAGGACTGCATTGTCACCAGCCCCTGCTCTAAGGGGCCGGTCTTGCCGCTGTCCTGGCGCAGGAGCGCCACCGCCTCGTCCATCTGGATCCCGGACTGTACCATCATTGCCATACTCTCGCAAAATGCGCTCACACCCAGACTGTCCAGTTTTTTATGTCTCATGACTTTCCTCCTAGCATCCATACTCTAAAATTTGCAGATGCAGCTCTAATAGTAGGCTGTATCTGAATAATTGCTCCCGTCGCCAATGAAGTTCCGGTCCGTACCGTTCGCGGAAAAGGTCAGGTCCAGCCGGTTCCAGCCCTCCGATGCCTCAAAGCTCACTGTGACCCAGCCGGTCTCTTCTGTATAGAACATATTCCAGGCATGGTACAGATCGTCCGGCGACACATTGCCGAATACCATCTTGGTGGGAATCCCCTGGCTGCGCAGCATAGCCGCTGCCAGAGATGCATAGTCAAAGC
>CAJUQB010000032.1:0-43153 GCA_910588285.1 uncultured Lachnospiraceae bacterium | reverse complement strand
CCTTCTTCACCGTCGCCGCCTTCTCCCTGTCATAGGTAACCGTATCACAGATATACGAATACACGCCGCTGACCACCTCCAGCGCATTCCCGGAATTTCGGGCAATCTCCTTTGCCTTCTGCACACAGCTGGACTGCTGCGTATAATTCACATAATCGCTGGGCCTAAGGAAGGGCTGGAATTCATCCTCCAATACCACGCTGCAGGCAGTCTTGTACAGCTGCACATAGGTAGTACCCTCCACATTCTCCATCACCTTGAACACATATTCCCCATCCCCCATCTGCAGCGGGAACACCGAAGGCGTTCCGTCCGAGGCAATGTTGTATTTGTACTGCATTTCATCCTTTTCCACCAGGAATTTCAGCCGTTTCTCTGATTGGGCGGACACTGCCACATACCCCTGGCTCACAGCCGAAAGGTCAATCCGTGAGTTCCCCTCTCCCTGGGCCTGATCCTCATGAAATGCCGAATCCGCAAATTCCGGCGCCTGGTATGGGTTCTTGGGCGCCTGTCTGGCTGCCGCTGCATCCCCCTGGCCAGAGGCCGCCGGAGTCTCCTCTGCTGACAGCTCCTGGGACTGCTTTACGCCCCCGCTGTCCCCGCAGCCCCCCAGGCACAGCAATACTATCAGCGCCATCCACAGGCATATTCTATTTTTCTGACGCATGATCCATCACTCCCGCCTTGCCCGCAGCAGCGGGCTACTCTGATTTTCGCACACCTCCGGCGCTGTGCACCGGCTCCAGAATCCCGTGAAGGACATATCTGGCATTATCAAAACTATATGCGCAGGTGGACAGCAGCACATACTGCTTCTTCCCGCCTGGCTCTACGGACGTCTGAAAATCCGACTGGGCTGCGCTGGCCATAATATATTCCTCCAGCTCTGTCCCCGTCTCCTGAAAAATCGTGTAGGTGTCTGACGTCGCCGACGTGGTATAACCTGCAAACAGCACAATCTTGTAATCCTGCTGCGGCGTCAGCAGCCACAGCACCGGATGCTCCTCATAGTACGCCTGATCCCCCCAATAGGACAGGGAGGCAAACATGGACTTATTCTTCATATGATGCCCGTAAATAATCGTATTGGCGTCTGCAAATCCCGGCCGGTTCCCGGCCTCCACAAAGATCGAGCCCGAGCTGCTCTCAGACTTGTCATAGCTGTGGTGCAGGTAAAACTCATCATCCTCACCCTGGACAACCGGATAGTCGATGAGGGTATCCTCCCCGTATATCCAGCCTGTCACATCACTGTTGACTGCCTTAAGCCCTTCAAAATCCACGGTAATAGGAGGCAGCTCCCAGCTCTCCTCCTCGCCGTCTCCCGCTTCCGGCTCCTGGCCCGCCTCCAGATCAGGGCCTTCGATATAATCCCTGTCCCCGGCCACTGCCACAAACTGCTCTGCCGCATCCTCATAGCGCTGGTCACTGACTTCATAACGATATAAGGTGGCTGCCACTGAAATACCGGAAAACAGGAAAATCGCCAGCAGCAGCCCCATCACAACCCATCTGATTACTTTTTTCATACTTACTTTCTTCCTCAAACACCGGCCCGCATCATGCGCTGCCGTTTTTATCATTCCTTATTGTATCACTATCCGGGCGGATGTTTCAAGTGTATTTTGTATTGGAGCTGAAAATATACGTATCAAAGCTTGCCTCATCTTGATTTACAAACAGGGATTTCAGCGTCATTGCCGCCCAATCGCAATCATCACTTTCAAAGAAAATGCTTTTGTGATCTGCCAGCATAGAAGATGCCAGAGCTTGCGCAAAGTATGAAAAATAATCCTTATCGTTACCGCACACATAGGCAATCTCGTTCTCCTCAATAAATGCAAGGCTTGCGATGTGATCCTCCATTTTCGCATATACAGCCCTGCCGGGAAGCTTTGTGCAGAAGGCTGCATAATCCGCTGTCCAGGGATTAATTGCTTTATGGGTATCAACATAGTAACGGTACATGTTAGAACAGCACAGCTCATAATCCGGGTCTCCAGCAAAAGCAGAACAAATCTTAAGATCCGCCCTGCCTCCAACATAATCTGCCAAACAGGCTTTTGTCTCATAACACCTGCGCTTACGGATAAATCCACCTGCAGTTAAGAATGTAACAGCTTCCATATCAGTTGAATCCACCATAGCCTGCAGAGGCCGGCCGGCAAGGGCCTTGAGCTTCTCAAACAGCTCGGCGCTAATACTTATGTCAAGGTGTTTCATATTCAGTTTTACATAGCAGTTGGTCATGTGGCAGGGATTATCAAATATCTCTACTATCCCCAGCTGCTGTCCATTATAAGAGACACTGCATTTATTGTCCTGCTTTTGAATTGTAAGCATACCATTCCTCCATAAAAGATGCCTGCTGCCCAGAGCGTGTTTGAAAATTGCTTCTGCAGTTCCCATTCGCAGAATCCTTAAAATTTGATATCCGCCTCCCCATCGGGTATAATCCTGATGCAAGCTAAAATATTTTATAATACTTTTATTTTACAACAAGAGCCAGGTTTTGTAACTACCTGGCTCTTTCATTTTTACATTTTTTAGTTGTAATAGGCAGCTGAAGCACTGGTTTCGTGCGACAGCCCCCCTCCCGTTCTACCATCCCGTGGGTCAGCTTCTGGAGAGCCTTCGGATGGTCGGCAGAGGTTACCGTCGGCATGGAAATCGGCCACAGCGGCCCCTGGCACCCAGTAGCGCACCTTGGGCCGCATGGTATTTGCAATAGTAGGATTCAAAATGTTACCGGTTATCTACTTTTTCGGGGTACATGTCATGATGGGCAAGACGGTCATAAGCCATCTCCTCCCATTTTGTTCCTTTCCTTCCGTAATTACAATACGGGTCAATTGAAATCCCGCCTCTTGGAAGAAACTTCCCCCAGACTTCTATATATTTGGGCTCCATAAGATTTATCAAATCTTTCATAATCTTATTGCAGCAATCCTCATGAAAATCCCCATGGTTCCTGTAAGAAAAGAGATACAATTTTAGTGATTTACTCTCAACCATTTTTCTGTCCGGGATATAAGATATATAAATGGTCGCAAAATCCGGCTGTCCTGTGATCGGGCAGAGCGATGTAAACTCCGGACAATTGAATTTTACGAAATAGTCATTGTCCATATGTTTATTCTCAAAACTTTCAAGTACCTCCGGCGCATAATCCATTTGGTACTCTGTCTGTTTTCCAAGCGCATGTAACTGGGACATCTAATTTTCCTCCTTCACTTTAAGCTTTCTCGCCAGATATACAAACGGTGTATCGCAAAAAGCAACAATTGCCTTAAACAGATACGTTGTAATCAGAATGCTGACAAATACCTCCGTATCATACACCCCCCAGAAAGCGGCAAACGTAAACACCAGCGTATCCACAGCCTGGGAAGTCAGAGTCGAACCGCAGTTCCGAAGCCATAGCCTCCCCTCATTATCTCCCGTTTTTTTCCAGATAAAATGATAAAGCGTAACATCGATCGTCTGTGAGCAAATATATCCCAGCGTGCTTCCCAAAACCACCCGCGGTACAAAGCCAAACAGCATCGTCATCGGCTCATTCATGATATCGTTACCATTCGGGACAAATCTAAGCAGCCCCTGCGTTCCCACCAGAAAAATAACTGTCGTAAACAAACCTATGTAAACTGCTTTCTGCGCCGCCTTCTTCCCGTACTTTTCAGACAGAATATCTGTCACCAGAAAGCTGGCCGCATAAAGCGTATTCCCGGCAGTTGTAGAAAGACCAAAAATATCCACATTTTTGCACACCTGTATATTGGCAAGAATTGCCGAAATCGCCGTAAACACATACAACCCGGTTTTGCCAAATATTTTATAAGCAAACACCACCGCAAGAAGATAAAAAGCAATCGAACATATAAATAAAATAGAATTTGTCATTTCTTCTCCTCCTCATATTCCGCCGGATCCTGAATCCCGTTTAACACAAATGCTTTCCTCCTGTCCATACAGGTCGCACATGTTCCACACGCCTTTTCTCTTCCCTCATAGCAGGACCACGTGAACGCAAAAGGAACCTCAAGTTCCATTCCTGCCCGAACCACATCTGCCTTATGGCTGCACAGGAACGGCGCCTCAATTTCCAGCTGCTTTCCACTCCCTTCATACACTGCCCGGCTGATTGCTTCATGAAATGCCTCGGAAGTATCCGGGTAAGCATTTCCCGCGCTGTCATCCGCATGCGCTCCATAATAAATCTTTCCGCATCCGTCCGCCAACGCAACAGAAGCCGCTGCCGCGAGGAAAAGCCCATTCCGAAACGGAACATAGGTAGAAACCGGTTCTCCGGCACGCATTTCCAGCTGAGACGCATATGTTCCCTGCGGAATCTCACCTCTTCCCTCCAGCAACGTGCAGTCTGAACCGGCAAATATCATACTCATATCCAGTTCCTTATGTCTCACATGATAATGCTGTGCAATCCTCCGCGCAGCTCTCAGTTCATTGCTGTGCTTCTGTCCATAAGAAACTGACAGGCTTAGCACATTCTCATAACCATACTTCTTCACTGCAAGCGCCAGGCAGACTGTCGAGTCAATGCCTCCGCTTGACAACACCAGTACTTTCATACATTTTCCTCCAATTATAATCTATAATCCAATCGTACAAAAAGGCAAAAAAATCCCGCAAAACGCAGGATTTAATAAAATCAAGTTCCCTAGTTTTGTTTAACGACAGGATGGTACGCTCGATAAATCGGGCCGAACTGTCTATGCAGTTGTACTAAAATTATATTCCGCCATGCCCAAGATGTCAACTACTAAAAATTTTGTTTCATGAAGCCCCTGACGCCATACCACTGGGCTGCGCCAATGGTAATGGCCTCCTCATTTTCCGTATTGGTTTTTAGCCCCATTATACTGACAAAAAAGAAGAAGAAAATGTAAACCAGGCCTTATAATTCTTTTTCAGAAACAGACATATTCCGATACACTGCCTGTCCTTTTCTATAAATATTTTTGATCACTGTCATTTCTCCCTCCTGCTGTTTTTATTGCTATGATTATTACATCCTCCCTCAATACAGATATCAAGTCTATCCTTGTCTCTATACTCCCGCTAAAGCTCTTACACCCAATCCCAAAGACCTGGCTCTCTGCTTGTGTCAAATAAAGACCCATTATAATATTTTATCCAATCAGCACTTTTTTTCCCCGAAAAGCAAATCCATATTTTCGAATCTTCTGTTTCGGAATTCCCTTTGCAATGAGGATGGCTTCGTAATTCTTTTCCTCGATCTGCTTAAGCGCCGCATCCACTGTATCCGAAAGCTCCTTTTCCTCCCCCAAATCCTGTACTTTAAATTCCAGAATGATCGCATCGTCTTTCAAGTCTCTCGGTTCCAGCATAACATCATAACGGCCAAATCCGCTTTCTCTGTTAGAAGTAAGCACATATTTTTTCCGAAGAGTCACTAATAGTCCCAATACAAAACCATGGTAAAATCGTTCCGGCTCTTCCCTGGAAGGGGCGCTTCCTGTATCAAAATAGCTGAAGGTCTCCATAGCAATGCGATTCATATAGAGATTCATGTCTTTCACATTTCCGTTCCACAAAGCCCGGATAAATTCATCGTAGTCATATGGATCCTTCTGGAACCATCCGGCCACCATACGGTGAAACATAATTTCTACTTCCAGATTTGTAATCCCCAGCTCATACTGTGGAGCTAAAAACCCCCACTCTTCATCTGTAAGCGTCCGGCAGCCAAACACCCGCAGATATCCGCTGGCAAGCAGAAGACTCCAGACCGCAGTTTCATTTTCGCTCATCTGACTATATATGAACTGCTCATCAATGGATACGTTCAAATGCTCCCCTGAAAGAAGTTTCTCAAAACTTTGTTTCATATATCGATTTCCTTCCCTAAGCAGCTTTCCCACCAGACTGTTAGAACTGGTATTGGCCCAGTAAATTCCTAATTTCCTTTTGTCCAGATAATTAATAATTGACCAGGGATTATAAATATCTGACCGTTTTCCAAACTTAAATCCATCATACCATTTTTTTACATCTTTTTTCTTTTCAGATAGTCCAAATTCATCCAATGCCACAAAAACTTCTTCCTCCGTAAATCCAAAGCTGTCCTCATATTTTTCCGCTGTCGTTGTTACAACTTCAAGATTATTCAGGTCCGAAAAAATCGATTCCTTGCTGACCCTTGTAATTCCCGTCATAAGCGCCCGCTCCAAATAAGGATTTGTCTTAAATGTAGAATTGAATAGGTTCCGGATAAAGGCCGTAAGCTCATCCCAGCAGCCATTCACATAAGCCTCCTGCATGGGAGTGTCATACTCATCCAGCAGGATAATCACTTTTTTTCCATAATAGCGAGACAGATATAAAGACATCTGATGAAGGGCCATAACGGCATGAACATCATCCATCCCTATGGATACTTCTTTAAAAAATTCGATTTCCCGCTCGTCTAAAATACCTGCTGTCAGCAGAAAACGTTTTTCCGAATACAACATCGTCAAAATCTGACAGATCTGTCCCCGCATGGTAGCATAATCCCCCGCTTTTACATTGGAAAAGGACAGACTGAGCACCGGCCAGCTTCCCTGAAGCTGCCGAAACTTCGCATCTTCCCAGATCTTCAGCCCCTCAAACAGATCGCCCCGATCAGCGTATTTTACAGAAAAAAAGCATTCTGTCATGCTCATATTCAACGTCTTGCCAAAACGCCTGGGGCGGGTCAGCAAGGTAACATCATCATCCGATTCCCACCACTCTCGGATAAAGCTTGTTTTGTCCACATAAAAATTATTTTTCATCCGCAATTTTTCAAAATCCTGATTCCCGATTCCTACTGTTCTCGGCATATTCTGATCTCTCCTCGATTCCAAAGACAATCCTATTTCCTGCGCACCTTTGTTCTGCATACAATTTTATCAGAAAAAAATCAAAAACACAACAACAAGCAGGGCTACGAATCATTCCATTCGCCGCCCTGTCCTAACGCAAAATCTACTCCGATATCTTTTCCTTATTTCCCTCAAAATACCCCAAAACACTTCCCAATCCAATACCCAAGCCCCAACACCCAGCTGGTAAAGATCCCATACAAAATCACCGGCCCTGCAATGGTGAAGATCTTGCACCCAATCCCAAAGACCTGCCCCTCTGCTTGTGTCAAGTTAGGACCCATTCATTTTTGAAAAATTAAATATTTGACAGCCCATTATGTTTCTTTTCGCAAGCGGTATATCCTTGTCTTATTTCTTCCTATCGCTTCCACATCATCCATCACAGAGAGTATTTTTCTCGTCCTCGCCATGCTCAACCCCAGTAAGTCTGCGATATCTCTGGTTTTTGCTGTTTCATTCCCCTGTAAATACAATCTGATTTTTTCCTGATTATTCCTTGTTTTTATCGCTTGTTTTTTATCGCTTGTTTTTATCGCTTGTTTTTTATCGCTTGTTTTTATCGCTTGTTTTTTTATAAATTTTAAAGTCAGCGATGTCCTGTCCGGATCAAAATCTTCCTTTATGTCAGGCTCTTCCCACCCTTCATCTTCCCATACGTTAAAAATATTGGGCACTCCGCTTCCCGCATGCTCACCGATATCTATTAAGTTGAACATTTTCATCAGACTCTTATTTCTTGGGTCGGATTTTCCCCCTCTGCGCATCTGCTCCTTCCCGAGTCTGATATAACCGGGATTCTCCAATATGACTTTATCGTCTTCTTTAATTATGAGAACACCATATTTCCCATAAAAGTCCGTATTGATGATGCAATTCGCCAACGCTTCCCTCAACGCTCTATGGACCGGTGTATCATCAACCCGAAAACCGCCCTCCATCCGAAATGGCACTTTGATATCTTTCGTAATCTTATTGTATACACGAAAATAAAAGTCAAATACATTTCCCGCCCACTCGCCGGATGATGATTGAAGCCTGTCTGTCCATCTGATTACCGTATCCGGATTTTCCCTGTAGTCTAAAAAATATTCCGGAAAAAATCTTACAATGTCATACTCATTTCCAAACATAAGCATTCCGGCCGCAGTGGGATGAAGCTTTTTATCGTCTTTCGAAAAACCTGCTGCCCCGATTACCCTAAGATATTCTTTGTCATCCAACCGTTCAAAAGGGTGTCCCGGCTTAAAGGATTTATGGCTGTTGCGGTAACCGCGGATGGACTCCTGATTCAAATCTTCAATTTCAGCCTCCTCAAGAACTTCCATATCCATGGTTTCCTCTGCCTGATCCCGCAGCATTGTTTTTACCTGCAATCTGGTGCAATGGTAATCTCCCTCCCAATTTCTGCGAAATGTCCCTCCAAACAAGTCATCATTAATGTATACCGGCTTTTGCTCCCGCTTTGCGCCTGGTACCCAGATTACCATAATCACGTCATCTGCACCGGCCACTGTGAAAGTTTCCACATCATCGTCTTTCAAAAGATTGACGCTCACCTTTTTTCGATTGTTAATGGTATCCCAAAAATCCTTCTTCAATTTTGCCGCATTTTTCAACCCGGTTGTATGCCAATTACCTGATTTGTCCTCTTTTACCCCAAGAATAATGACACCGCCGTAGCAGTTGGCAAAAGCAGAATAGGTATCCCATAGGCTATTTGGAAGACCTCCCTCCGCCTTTTTTACTTCCCTGCGGTTATCTTCTTTGTAGGAATCAAATTTTGTCAGTTCGAATAATTCTTCCATACCTGCTCCTTAAAAAGTCAATTCAATAAGATAAATCACTTTGCCAAAAAATTTTTATTCTTTCAGATGTTCTTCTTTATCTAATATTTTATCGCCAAATTGAACCATCATATTTGCCTGAAGCCTGGCAGCTTCATTCACTGTCAGTAAATCCACTCTGCCATTGGGCATCGCATGCAAATCACTTATTCCTTCTATAGCATCTATCAGACCTTCATGAAACAGCAGCTTACCGTTCATCACGCTATAGTGCATAATATTCATTCTCCGCTCAAATTCTTCCCTTGTATCCGGCGTGTCCATTCTGGTAATTTCCAAATTATATCCTCTCCTCTTTTCACCTGTTCTATCATAGAAATACTACACGATTCGTTTGGTTATCAAGAAACATCCATTGTTTTTCTTTTTCCACTTTTTCAAGTTCTGCAAATGTCACCAATTTATAACCTGCCGGCAACCTCAATTTATCTCTGTTTATCCATCCGGATACGGAAAGAAACGTCGGCCATCCCGCCATATGTTTCTTCCAGCGCCGTTCACCGACTGATACCCTCTCTTTTATATCCTTACCGGATATCCCCATCAACAATAATGTGCCATGATTCAATATCCGACTGCTTATATTCACGCCAAGCATACTTCCCGGATGTATATTCAGTGACAGCTCCTTGATATGCCCTGTATCCCCTTTCGTTTTCTCAAATGGATACATACTTGCATATGCAACCTCGTGATTCTTTAAGATAGCCATAACGCCATCTCTATCCCCCATACTCTCCGGCACTGCAAACGTCCGTAAAGTGAATATTTCAGTCATGCCATTTTCCAAATTAACAGCCTGAAACCCTGCCAGTAACATTTCCTGTCCATATACCTTATTCAGTTTCTGGACATTGCGGCTATCAAAAATCTCTTTCATTACAGAAAATAAATTCTGATCCTCCCATGCTTGTATGTCTTTAACTGGAAAATGACAGTTGACCCGACGAATCACATTCAGAAGTTTTATCATCTGCAACTCATTGTTACAATGATAATCAAGTTTATTGATTTCCTCATACCATCTTCTTCTCCATGGATCGTTCCTCAGATTACCGTTATGGTATCCTGCTGAAAGCCTTTCTCCAAAAGCTGATAAGCCTTTCTGACATTTATCATCACCAAAAAGCTTCCACATAGCGTTTATACTTTCCTCTGAAGCATATTCACATACGTGCCTCATATTCTCTGGAGGCATACACCTTTTTTCGTCCAGTAAAATTTCTATATTTTCAGGAATCAAGGCCGGATCTTCTTTTATCTGTTTTTCGGTTTCATTTGTCAGTGCTGCAGTCTCTCCTATCAACGCAGATTCCACTTGTTGACACTGCTCCTTCAATAAACTGCTCCTGTCACAGTACGACTTTAATACCAGATACATATTTCCCCACGCTACCATCCACGGACATTTCAATATCCTCTCCGCCAGATTTTCTCTTTTCTCCAATTCCTTCCTCAACGTCATGTTTCTGCTATCGGCCAATTTTACACACAGAGAAGAACAGATTTCTGCTGTTTCCAGTTCTTCAAAAAAACTATACTCCACCATTTTATCTATCTCTTCCCCCATCTCACATACCAACCAGGATAACATTTCCATACTCTTTTGACTGATATATGGATTCGGCAATACTACAAACTGTAACAGCAATGCAAAAAATGCCTCTCTTTCTGATTCCACATGATATTTATCATCCTTATACCGTTCCTGCAGATTATCAGGAACTGTCATCATTTCCTGATAATGTCCCATAACTGCCTGATAGCAGGCATTCGTGTCCTCTTTTGATAATCCTGCGGCTACAAGTTTTAACAACTCGTCAGCAATCTGCCATCTGGGCGTATATTTCGGCCAGATGATTTCCTCCCGCAGCACCCAAAGAGCGTTTGTGAAATTATCCGATATCTGAATAATTTTATGAATTGCCTGTTTCCCTTTTTCAGATGAACTTGAAGACCATACAGACCATCCGCCTTTCTCTAATTCCTTTATGACTTCTTTATATTTGTCAGATGCACACTGATAATTACCGCGTTCCTCTTCCTTTTTTGCTTCCTCCCATAAATACTCAGCCTGCTTGTCAGAAGCAGTTGTACCCCATGTCCCTGGCATTATAACTTCCTCATTTTCCTTTTGTTCCTTTACCAAAGCCGTGTCATCTGGGTCTCTCGTATCAATATCTCTTTTCCCCTCATCTGTTTTAAATTCTGGAACTTTTATGGATTTTTCTGTAACTTCCTCTATCATTTCAATGATAATATGATAATCTTTTTCATCCAGGCAACTCTTATAAATCTGTAACAAATCTTCAAAATAATAGTCTCCCGTATCAAATAAAAGAATCTGCGCTATGCGTTCGATATATTTCTTTTTCTCTTTCCCGCTTCTGCTCAATATTTGCGCCTGAACTTTTGCATAATCCGCCATGTGCCTCCGTTCAACAAGCAAAAAAATCTCGCTGAATATCCATCGATAGATCTCCGGCGCCCGTTCATCTGCTATGATCAAATGAATCAGCCTCTGAGGGAAAATGCAATTCGCTACGCGATAGTTTCCAATCACGCCATTTTTTCGATCCGTCGGCTCGTAGTCGCTAAAAACAGACGCTTGCCAATCTTCTGGAACCAGTTGGACTTGCACATACTTTAATACGGAATCATACTGCCTGCGTTTCCATAATATAGCTAATACATCTTCTTTTGTAGTTCGGATATACCGCTCAAACGTCATCCCCCCTGATGCGGCGTCAAGTATCGCCATTACTTTATCCGTCAACTGTGGCCGAATCGTATCTTCCTTCATGTTCTCCAGCAGTTGTTCCGCCAAGGTGAATTGTGCTTCTTTATACCACCATGGTCCCATGGAACTATGTAACATTTCCTGATATACTTGCCCTGCCAGCTCCACACATCTAGAACGTTCCATCAAATCAACCATTTGAAGCAGCCATGCCGTCCTTTCATAGCGATTAGCCACTTTTATCAATATATCCGAATATATTTTTTTCAAAATGGAAACAGGAACTTCTTCATTTAATGTCCACTTTAAAAACGCTTTGGCAATACTTATCATAATCCGAAAATAAGATTCATAGTAAACTCCAAATTGATCATCCGATTTTTGCAGAATAAATTCCACAAACCAATTTATATCTTCCGGATATAGGATAAGAAAAAACTGGCTGACATATATCATTAAAAATTCCATACTATGTTCCGGTATCTGATAAGCATCCCGAAAGCTTGTCCTCAAATCAAACGAGAACATATCCTGCATCAGAAATCTTTTCATCCATTCTGCCGCTTCATGATCCTTCCTCTTCAATCCGCATCCGTAACAACTGCCGACAAAACGTATACTATCAGTTAGCATCTCTTCCCAATGCTCCTGCCACTCCGCCTGATCCCATTTATATTGAAATCTTTCTCCGCAAAAACCTTTATTGCGATACAATTGAAATAAATAATAAACTTTTTGAGAAGAAACTTCAGCTCCATTTTCATCACGGATGCTTTTCACATCCCATTGCTCCGCCAGACATAATTTGTCTGTTGGAACTTTAGCCGCATATTCGCGTCTTATCATAACAGCATCCATATAGGCATTTGTATACAATTCATCCCACTCATACGAATCTGCATTCGTTAAGATTGCGTCCAAAAGTTTTTCAAATGATTTCTCCTTTTTATCCAGCAAATTTGTCATATTTGCTGTTCCCGCAACAGTCAGCAGCCATGTGTCAAAAAAAGCCTGGTTCATGCTTAGGCCATATTCCTCCATTCTGTCTTCTGTTGCAGTTTCCCCTGTACTCCATAAGCTATAATCTGAAGATGCCTGAAGAAAAGCCCTTTCTGACATTTCATCTAATTCTGTAGAAAAAATAAGTTGATTGAAAAGTTTCAATTTTTTTAAATAAAAATGATAGTCTTGACCCTCATCTGCATAAGCCAATAACTGATACCCTCTTATCAGATAACAAATCTCCTCGGCCGAAACAGCATTTCTATCCTGCAATTTTCTCATAAAGGAAGCTTCCATCTGCTGAAACAACTCTTCTGCACAGTCTTTTCTTCCCTTCTCAACCATACGCGCAAGACATACAAACAAACTCTCAGAATCTGCCATAAAGCAATGATTACGATACAAATAATGGATTGCCTTTTTCGGACGGTTCAACGCGATTTCTGCCAAAGCCGCCTGCGTGGCAAATCGTGCAAACATATCGTTATATCTGATTTCTGTACGCTGCATGAGCAGCAGTTTATCAATCAACTGCGCCATATTCCCCTGCGAACAGCACAATTCCAAAACCTTGTGCATATCATAGAACATTTCTTCTATCCCTACATCAAACAATGCGTATAGATCCACCCACTTCTGATTACAGCTTATGACACATTCTTTCTTGTCCTGATTACTGCCGCATGATAAATGGTATAACTTCTGTGTCACGCCATATTCCGTCTCCTGATGCGTTTTACAATATTCAGCAAATGTATGATGTACAGATTCCTGAAGGTATCCTGTTTTTTCTACCACATACCGTTGAAAAGAAGTGTGGAAAAAGGAAAGCCTTTCCCCCTGCTGTAATAGACTCCCCATTTTATTAAGCGCTAAATCAAATGCCGCCCTTTTTTCCTGCGGAACCATTTCCAGAAATTTTTGTCTTTCTACGGATTTTCTAAAAGCAGAAAGATATGCAATACAAGAAATCTGATCCGCCTCCCGCATCAACTCAGACCAGCGAAAATCATAATATGTACGGATGCTTCCTCCATAAACAGGTACTTCTCGAATAAAAGATTGTACCTCTTCGACCTTATCCATATTCTTAACCGCTTCAATAAGGTAGTGAAGATAAAGCGGATGCCCTTCTGCTTTTTCCACCAATTTGTCTACATTTTCCTGTACCCCCGGCACTTTCAGCGTTTTGAGCAGAAAATCCCGAACCTGAATATTGTTCAAATATGGCAATTCAAATATCTGATTCTCCTGAATATCGTTTCTGATTACCCCGGGAAGAATCTGTTCATCTGTGACTGTAAAAACTATGTGCAGATATTTTAACCTCATTCCTGCAAAATAAGAGCAAAACGCTTCAAACATATATGGCGAATCTAACACAAATTCATCCAGACCATCAATACAGATCAAGCCATGCTTCCCCTCTGATTTCATTGCCTGATTCAGCATATCAAATATACTCCGAGTGCTTTTCAGACGCTTTCCGTAAGAAGAAGCATGTTCAATCTCCACTCTTTCCTTTCCGAATTTGACAGCCATGTCACAAATCCATTCATATAATGCCTCCTCATTCTTACGGTAAATCGGCGAATACGCATCATCCGATCTTCGAATAAAATATTTTCCCAGAACATATAACTGATTGTCTCCACTCAGCAATTCTGTCCACACGGTTTTACCTGTTCCGTTGCTCCCCTTTACAATGATAATTCCATTCACAGCGCCATCCAAAATCAGTGACCTGATTGCAGATCTTGGATAAGGATTTTGAATATATTTCTCATGATCAGAAATATCCGGCATATTTGAAACGCAACTTGGCTCCTGCATCACCTCTAAATCCAGGCATCTCTCTAATTCAGCCTTGTACTTATGAAACT
The DNA here is from genome assembly GCA_910588285.1 of uncultured Lachnospiraceae bacterium. Classification (GTDB taxonomy): domain Bacteria; phylum Bacillota; class Clostridia; order Lachnospirales; family Lachnospiraceae; genus 14-2. Next base: position 28,788 of record CAJUQB010000032.1, on the reverse strand, counting down.
CTATCATTTCCAATTGCCTGGCATCCTGATAAGTACAAATCCCAACAGCTTTTCCATCAATAACCACCGGAGCTCCTGAGAGACCTGAATAGCTTTCCAAAGCCCCTTCTATAACCTCCAAATCTATATTGTATTCTGCCACCTGAAATCCATCATGCGCATTCAAAACTTTCCCTGCAATATAGCTTCCCCGCGACATATTCTCTCCTGGATAACCATAAGTACAGAATGAACTTCCGATCAAAACTCTGTTAAAATTACATTGCATTATTACATCTTCCAACCAAACATCTGCCTTTACCGATAATATGCAAATATCTGTATCCGGCTGCTTTTCCTGAAACTTCATTTCGTATTGATGCACCGTTTCATCAATTTCCATAAAAGCAGCCTCTAATACAGATTGCTTTTCTACTACATGAGCTGCCGTTATAATTCTGCCGTTTCCTATATAAAAACCTGTTCCTAAAATACTTTCACAATTACGAATTACACAAATCCCCTTTTTCATATCTGACATTCTGCTTCTCCTCAATCATAGCTTGTTTCATGCTGCCTATATCCTAATTGACTGACCGGCTATATCAATAAATTCAAAATCATAATACTGATGAATTTTCTCCTGATCCATCCATAAAATATGTTCATTTCTATTTGTTATAAATATTTTCTTGCTTCTTTCCGGATGCTCTGAAAATAACAATGCCAAGGTTCTTTTCGACGGTCTCTTATTCCCTGTGCCTGCAGAAATCAGATAATTTTTACTGCCAAACCGTCTCAAAAAATTTTTTGAGAGATTTCTTCCACTTCCATGATGAGATAGTTTGATGAAATCCATCTCCATTTCTTCATTTCCATACCATTCTCTCAGTATTTTCTGACAAACGCCGATATTGGCATCCCCTAGAAATAACATCCTCTTTTCTCCCACTTGCAGCAAAAATGCAATAGAACTGCTGTTTTCATATGTATAATCATAACTTATAGGGCTGTCTGCCAGTTTTTCTATCCCCTCTTTATCAGGACTTGGCTGGGCAATCATCTGGGCGATTTCCTCATATTCTTTTTCATTTAAAATATATTGAAACGCTTCATATGCACTGCGAATAAGAGAATTATCTTTTAATTCTATTCTCCTATTCATGCGTTCTAAGTATCTCTCCCATTCCTGATTCATAGCCACAAGTTGGTTAAATCCAGGCGATACAAAACCAATGCTAATATGTTCCCCTATCTCAATCTGATCCGACTGATTTATGATAACTTTCTCCGGCCACGCCCCACATCCGCCATTCCAATTGTATCTGCCATCTAACAACAATTTTGATATGCATAATTCTTCCTGTAATGTTATTCTCTTTTCTCTAAGGCATTTTGACAGGGCTGCTGCTCTATGCCCACATATTCCCTGATAAATTAATTTCTCCCTGTCATCACATGCCTGCTCTTGGTAATGTTGCAACTTCAGCCCCAAAAATCCGTTATATAAAACATTTCTTATTGATATTACCTTTGCAGCATCCGAACTTCCATTCTCCTTCAATAAGGGAATTGCTCCGCCAATATGATCCGAATGAACATGCGTCAAGATCAGATAATCTATCATCTTACCATTCTGAGCCATATTCAATAATTTTTTTCGTATATATTGCTGGTAAGTTACATAGTTTCCACAATCAATCAGCAAATTTATTTCCTTTTTTCCATCTTTGATTGTAACCAGAAAACTGTCACCCTCACCTGCTTGAAACACATATATCTCCACTTGGATCATAGAAATCCTTCTAACCCCTTTCAATCTCTTCAAAAACGCTTTTGTCAAATAACATCCTTTACTAATCTATCTCACTGATTCATTCTAATCATTTGCTCTAATGATAACATATATAATGTTTTTTAAAGACAGATTATACTGTTAACATTATAGCAGGTTTTAAGAGTATTTCCCATGATTAGCTTCAATATTTTCTAAATCTATTAAAAAAGCCCCTCATGATACCTGCAAAGCAAATACCCTCGGGGCAAACATGGGCATGACATCAGCAAAAATTCCGCTCCTGCCCTCTCACAATCTGGTTCATTTCCGATTTGGATGTAACATTCCTCGCCGCCGCTACCACCTGACGTTTTTCCTCATCATCCAACCTGGCATACGCATCCATCGCTTTGGGATTTGCCCCAAGCTGGAAGCTCAATTCCATAGACATATCATTGCGGTTATCTGTTTTTCCATCCATACGCAATTCCTTTTTACATGGTAATGGCACGCGCCGCTTTGCGTCTCCTGCCAGTTCGTCGGAATGCATGACAGAAATGCTACGCATTTGCCTTCCTCCTCTAAAATATCCCAATCAATTTCCCAATCCAATACCCAAGCCCCAACACCCAGCTGGTAAAGATCCCATACAGAATCACCGGCCCAGCGATGGTAAAAATCTTACACCCAATCCCAAAGACCTGCCCCTCCTTCTGGAATTCCACTGCCGGCGCAGCCACCGAATTGGCAAACCCGGTAATGGGCACCAACGCCCCGGCGCCGCCCCATTTTGCAATGGAGGGATAGAGATTCAAGCCAGTCAGCACCACACTGCACAGCACCAGGATCATGCTGCACCAGGAGCCGGCTGTCTGCTTGTCCAGGCCCTGGTTTCCGGCAACATTTAATATCACCTGGCCCAGGCAGCAGATAATGCCGCCCACCAGAAAAGCCTTGGCCATATTGGCCCACAGAGAATGGGTAGGCGTCACCTGCTTTACATATTCATTGTATTCCTGATTCTGTCTTTCTTTTTCCTGCGTTGTCATAATTCCATCCTTCCTGTTCCATTCATTCTTTCCGCGGGCAGCGAACCTCGTACCGCAATGCCGCCCATTGCCTTCTTCTTTAGCCTGTCATCTGCATGTGATTCGCATAGAAATACAGCGTCCCCACTAATTTCCCAAGGGCCATGGCAAACAGGGCCCATTCCAGCCCCAGCTTCAGCTTCAGCCGCCGGAACATAATGGGGAAGGCATTGAGAATCTCTGCCAGCGCCACAGCCAAACAGCCGGTATAAACCCCGGCCGCCAGCCCAAAGAGGCAGAGGAAGCCTGTGCCCAGAGGAATCTCCAGGGAAAAAACAGATAACAGCACTCCCAGGATACCTCCCAGCAGGATCGCATGCTCATAAACCAGGACGTACCTTGAGGTGTGGGTTTTTCCTGCAAATCGCGGTACAATGCCCACTGTAATCACAAAGGCAAATACCGCCGCCGATACTGCCAGGCCGCTGGTCAGGCCGATAAACCCAAGAAATACTTCCTTAATCCACATCAATATTCGTACCCTTTCTGCTGCTGTTTTCGATAAATGTGGTGTCCACATCCTGCTCGTACCTGCGCATCTCCACCTGCATGGGCGTGGGGTCATGTGTAATCTTCTTGTGGCCAATGTGGTTGAAGAACACCAGAATGCCAGCCGCAATGCCAATCGCATAGCACACCTCCAGCTGTGTAAATCCGGTGCTTTCCCTTCCCATCACCTGCCGGTAAAATTTGGCGAATACATCAGCCACCCCCACATCATTGTTAAAGGTCATGATGGTAAATGCCGAACCAAAAAAAATAAGGATACAGACAAGCACAGCCTTCACAAGCTCCAGCCATTTCACCTCCTGGGCAGGGATATATTCCACCACAAAATCCGTCTCTCCCTCATTTTGAATCTCAAGCTCCGGATATTCCTGGCCGATCAGCTCCATGATTTTTAAAATGGAAAAAACCTCCTGGCTGCCCTTGGGCCTCCTGCTCTTCCCCTTCTGGTCCTGATGGAAGGTGTGTACCCGCAGGGTTTTTAAACGGTTTACCACAGGCTTGTTGGTGCAGGTCATGCTGGCAATATCCGACAACGCCACCTGCGGCTTCTTCACCACAATGTTCCGGTCAATCTTGATATATAGAATGTCGCTCATCCCGGCACCTTACGCCCTTTCCACAAAACGTGTTCCCACAGCCGTCGCCCCTGCCATGGACTGGGTTGCCTTCTCCATCCGCACCAGGGTTCCCTCCATGATTTCGGTTCCCTTCTGCACATAGTTCAGATAATAAAAAATGCCTCCCACAATGGCAAGAATCACCACTGACAGAAGGCAGATCCGATAAATCTTATGCTCCATACCTGCACTTCCTTTCCTGTTCCTAAATTCTGTGTTTCGGAATTCTCTGTTTTGGAATTTAGAAATAGGTTGTGCAGGCCGCGCAAAAATATACAGGTTATTTTATTATTTCGTATACTGCATTGCAATCCGATTTTCCGGCTTTGTATCGCAAAAATAAATCACGATTAAAAAAATCCATTCCAAAGGCTTCATCAAAACATACACTGCATCCGCTGCAAAGGGGGAACGGATCAGCTTTGCAACCGGAAGCCCATAGGTATCATAAAAATGCCGTACCACCCCATGGAACCGCGGCATCCGCTCCTCCAGGATCTGCTCAAATGCATTGGCAATGCACAGCTGTCGGTTAACTGTCACAGGATGGCCATGGCGCAGGCCTCTGCGCAAAGGCTTCACTAGCTTCCGATGTCCCCCTGCTGCCACCGTACAGAGGTAATGCTCATCATAGTGCAGATTCGGAGGGCCCACCTGAGTAGACAGCCTCCAGTCACTGGTCTGGGTGAAGGCTGCAATGGCCGCATCCGGGCTCTGGCCAAACAGCACGAGTATCAGGAGCAGCACCCCCAGCAGGGGCAGCATTGCAATCAATGCTGCCAGAGGCCAGCTGCCGGAATCCATCAGCTTCTCATTGCAGACGCGAAGGAACCGGTTCCGATAGAGCCGCTGCCCCTCCTGCTCCATTTCCTCCCATTGGATTTCCTGCCATTGCACCACCAGAATATGGATGCGCTCCAATGCCAGCAGGATACAATTGACAGGAAACACGGCCAGCCACATGTTCCACAGATCCCATATTTCAAAGGTATGGTGCGGGAGGGTGGAGGAGCCGGTCAGCTGGATACACCACAGCACAGCCAACAGGATACCGAGATACATGGCCGCCATGCTAAAAACCACCACCAGAGGAGGCATTTTCTTAAGGGGTACCAGCCGCAGAATCAGATATCCCACCCCAGCTGCTGCAAGCAGCGTCAGAATGGTGGGCCAGGTCCAGGTGGCAATGGGAGCATGAACCGCTTCATTATACAGCTGCACCCACCAGTCAGCATTAAAACTGATATTCGTAATTACAATAAAGCACAGGCTGTACAGGGGGCCCAGGATCAGTGTCATCCACTCTGCAGCAGTCCGCAGCTTTTTCATCCGCCCTTCCGGAAAGCAGAAAAAGCACCAGAGAAAATTCCCCACTGTCAGCGCAATGGGCAAAAAGCAAAATATAATCAAAATCATCAATCCAATCCCATCTGTCCACAGAACTTCCCAGCCACTCATGCCTCTTCCTCCATGGTCTGGCCATGGCCTTCCGGGTCCGGCCTCCACTCCAGCAGCTCCCCAGGCTGACACTCCAGCACCTGGCATATTTTGTTCAGAGTCTCCAGCTTAATAGCCTTGGCCTTTCCGTTCTTCAGGATGGAAATATTTGCCATGGTAATCCCCACCCGCTGCGACAGCTCTGTCACGCGCATTTTCCGCTTCGCCAGCATCACGTCAATATTTATAATAATCATCACATACCTCCTTCTATGCAGCCTCCCCTAAATGGTCAGGTCGCTCTCTTCTTTGAGCCTGGCCGCATTGTCGATCAGTCTGGAAAGGGCCAGGCACAGGACGCCGATGCCCACTGCGGTACACAGCACAAAAAAGATCATCAGAAATCCTGCTGCATTCAAATACCCAAGAACCATGAGGAACACAGTTCCGCCCAGAATCAGTGCAGCCACGGTAAAGGCCAGGATCCCGATATGTCCCATCGATGCTCCATTCTCCCGGCAAAAGCTCTCGTCCCTGCCGATCCTGCTGCAGATCCTCCAGAATTCCCAAAGGGCCAAAAAGCACATCAGGGCAATGACCCACATGCCAATTGTCCCGGGCCACTGCAGCCAAGCTGCCTCCGTCTCCTCCTGGGCCACCTCCCAGATCAGTATCGGAATGTAAAAGAAGAAAAAGAAGGCGCCTACTGCACCAACGCACAGAGTAAAAATTTTCAGCATTCTTGCAATATTTTTCTGTTCCATAAAAATACCTCCATGATCAAATTTATCTTTCACGGAGGTATTTTATCACCGCATTGTTCATTTGTCAATATGGATTTATTGTATCTCGATATATTTTTATTTCTGTGGAATCAAGGAACGGAAAACGGATTTAATTATTACTGATTGTGAAACATAGAAAGATGTGAAAAGGCTGGCCGGAACACGTTCTATCTGCCTGGATGCATTTGGAACAGATTCAGACGGGAAAAATATGACTGCCGGCATTTGACAACTGCCGCGAAGATCACCCCCACTGCAGGCAGGAGACATCCGGCTTGCAGCGGGGTTTTTGACTTTCAATATATTATATGCTTTAAAGCTTCTTCAATACACGTACATGGGGCTTCAAGATCCCATAATACCGGGCGCCCTTTTTATGGCCAAAGGTCTCCGTCAGAGCCTGGAACAGCCCGTTGCGGTCATGGGCCGTATATTTATTGACAATGCCCCAAATCTGATTCATATCCTCCACTTCCTCTTTGTGATACCCAAAGACTACCTTCAGATAATTATCCACACGGAGGGTACGTTCCGGCAAATAGATTTTGCACAGCTGGGACTGGAATTCCTGGTTATCCTTCAGGAAATAATACACTTCCCGCCCGTCCGCTGCCCCAAGCAGCGCCACCAGGGCCTCATGGATCATCTCATGGCGGTCCATGGAAATCGAACGGCAGATCCCCAGCACACTGGATACCGGAATATCCTTTTTCTGATTCTGTCTGTCCCTGCTGTCCTGCCCCTTCTTGTCCGAACCCTTTCGGCTCCCCTGCTGGCCTCTGTCATGGCCCTCCGGATCATCCTGTTCCTTTCGGCTCTCCCATTGGTTCCTGCCATGGCCTTCCGGATCATCCTGGCCCTTTCGGTTCTCGGACCGGCCTCCTCCCTGGCCCTTCTGATCCTTACGGCCCTCGGTTTGGCCTCTGTCCGGACCAGCCTGATCCTTACGGCTCTCGGGCTGGCTTCCTCCCTGGCCCTTCTGATCCTTACGGCCCTCGGACTGGCTTCCTCCCTGGCCCTTCTGATCCTTCCGGTTCTCGGACTGGCTTCCTCCCTGACCCTTCTGATCCTTTCGGCCCTCGGGCTGGCTTCCTCCCTGGCCCTTCTGATCCTTTCGGCTCTCGGGCTGGCCTCTGTCCGGGTCCTCCGGCTGGTTCTGATTCTGGTTCTGCCCTCCCCCGCTTTTCTTTTTCTTGCGCTTCTTATGCTTTCTCTGCTGCTTATCCGGCGCATCCTCCAGAACGATCTTCTCCTGTACCTCTGTCAGCGGCGCTTCCTCCTTACAGGAGGCCCCCCGGATCCGGCTCACCTGCTTCCCCTCCTGCACCCAGTATTTGATGGCTGCGTCAAAGCCGGTATCATTGGACACGATTACAAAGGTTGCTTTGGGCTTTTTGCAAATCAGGTATCCCAGCCGTGACACCAGCTGGAAATCCAGCCCGTTTGTGCCGGTAAAGCACTTCTCCCAGGTGAGGCGGCTCTGGAAATCCGCCATCTGGGATGCGCTCTCTGTGGTAAAATGCGGGCTGTTCTTGGTGTGGAACACAATGATCCGATCCCGGCGCTCCAGCTTGGGCAGCAGCTGTACCCACGCGTCGTTTACATTTTCACTGTCCACCAGATATATGGTCTGTTTCATGATATTCATTTTGTTCATTCATCTCCTTCGGCAGATAATCCTGCAGATAATGCTGCATTCTGCCTGCTTTCTTTTCTTCCAATTCCTGACGAATCTGCCGGTTGGCCGTCTGAATCTCCTCCCAGAGGCCCTGGGCGGACATGCGCACTGCCCCCTGGCCAAGGATAATCACCTGCTCCAGACCGTCAGAGGTAGCAACCGTTACCTTATGCTTGCGGCCGATCTCATGCGTTACCTTCTCAATATATTGATCCGCTGTCTCCGCCTCCTTGGTATATACCACATGGATATTATGGTATTTCTGGCTGCTCCCGGAATTCCCGGCCACCTTGTAAGCATCAAATACCAGGATCAGGGTATTTTTCTTATAGCCCTGGTAATTGCACAAAATATCCATCAGCTTGTCTCTGGCCGCCCCCAGATCTGTCTGTGCCAGCTGGGTCAGCTCGGGCCACCCGAATATAATATTGTAGCCATCCACCAGAAGATATTCCTTCCCGTCTGTCCGCACTCTGGCGTACTTAGGGTCGCCGCCGGAATAGGAGCGGGTTTCCTTTGGCCGGGAGCCATCCCGCCGTTTCCATCCCCTGCGCTCCTGGCCGCTGCTGCCGTAGGTGCGCCGGAAGATCTCCTGAAGCTCCTTGGTCTCCCGGTAGCCTGCATCATAGGAGGCTCCAGGGCTGCCTGCCTCTTCGTCCTGCCGTCCGCCTGCCTGCAGCTCCCGGGTTCTGGCCGCTGTGTCTGTACTGCCTCCCTGCCCGTTTGCTGCGGCAGCGCCGCCCCCAAGTCCGGCTCCGGCATAGCCCCTTCGCCCGCGGCCTCCGGCAAGCCTTCCCTCCAGGTGCATATACTCATAGACCTGGTCATAGCTCACCACAAATCCTGCCCCATGGGCGCAGAACACCGAACCGGTAGGATTCTCAAGATCCTGCTCCGGGTCATAGGAGGCTGCTTCCAGCACCTCCTCCTGGTTATGGCAGGGGGCGTAGCCCTGCAGGCGGCAGGACAGACGGCCCCTGCCGCCGGTGTAGGACAGAAGCTTAAGCTGGTATCCCTGCACAGCTGCCGCCGGCACGGTCCCCTTCAGCAGGGCCGTCTCCCCCTCCGTGTAGGGGCCCTCGAATTCCGCAGCCATCCGCTGCAGGTCTGACATGGCGCGGCCCACCTGTTGGGCAGGAACCTCCAGCTCAAACTCATAGACCGGCTCCAGCAGAACGCTTCGCCCCATCCGCAGGCCCTGGCGCACCGCCCGGTAGGTAGCCTGGCGGAAATCTCCGCCCTCAGTGTGCTTCTGATGGGCCTTTCCGGCAATGAGCGTAATCTTCAGATCCGTGATCTCCGCGCCGGTGAGCACTCCGCGGTGCTTCTTTTCTCCAAGGTGGGTCAGAATCAGCCGCTGCCAATTCCGGTCCAGCAGGTCCTCGCTGCAATCCGTATCGAACTGCAGCCCGCTTCCTGCTTCCCCCGGCTCCAGCAGCAGATGTACCTCCGCATAGTGGCGCAGCGGCTCAAAATGCCCCACGCCCTCCACAGGCTCCAGCAGCGTCTCCTTGTATACAATGCTTCCGGCGCCAAAGGTGACCGGCACCTGGAACCGCTCTCGGATCAGCTCCGTTAGCACCTCTGTCTGCACCTCACCCATGAGCTGTACCAGGATCTCAGAGGTTTCCTCCTGCCATACGACCCGCAGCAGCGGCTCCTCCTCCTCCAGCTGACGCAGCCCTAAGAGCAGTGCATGGAGATTGGTTCCCTCCGGCGCTTTGAGCTGGAAGGTCAGCACCGGCTCCAGCAGGGGCAGGCTCTGGCCTGCCTCCGCCCCCAGGCCCTCCCCGACACAGGTCGCCGACAGGCCGGTGGCCACACAGATCTCCCCTGCCCGGGCCTCCATAAGAAGCTCATAGCTGTCGCCGGAATACCGCCGCAGCTGGTTCACCTTCTCTTCCCATGCGCCGTTCCTTCCCAAAAGGGCCTCCTTGGGCCTTAAGCTGCCGCCTGTAATCTTCATATGAGTCAGGCGGCTGCCCTGCTTGTCCCGGGAGATCTTGTACACTCTTGCGCCAAAATCCGCAGGATACTGCGGCTGTCTTAGGTATCGTGCCATTCCCTCCATCAGCTGGGAAATCCCCTGCTGCCGGAGGGCAGAGCCGAAGTAGCAGGGAAACACCCTGCGCTCCGAAACCATAGCTGCAATGCATTCCCGGGAAATACTCCCGGTCTCCAGGTACTGGTCCATAGCCTCTTCCCCGCACATGGCAAGGTTCTCCATCTGCTGCTCCTGCCAGGCGGCCGGCAGTCCCTCCTGGCTCCAGCCGTCAAAAAACACGCAGGAATCCGACAGCCGGCTGCAGAGCTCCTGCATCCGCCCCTTGGGGTCCGTCCCGGCCTGGTCCATCTTGTTGACAAAGAGGACCGTTGGGATCCGATAGCGTTCCAGCAGCTTCCACAAGGTCTCCACATGGCTCTGGATGCCATCTGCCCCGCTGATCACCAGCACGGCATAGTCCAGCACCTGCAGGGTGCGCTCCATCTCTGCCGAAAAGTCCACATGGCCCGGCGTGTCCAGAAGCGTCACCGACAGGCCGGGCAGATCCGCGGTTTTTGGCAGCACAAATTCAGCCTGCTTGGAAAAAATGGTGATCCCTCTCTGCCGCTCCAATGCATAGGTGTCCAAAAAGGCATCCCCATCGTCCACACGGCCCGGCCTGCGGATAGCTCCGCTTAAATATAACAGACTCTCTGCCAGCGTGGTCTTTCCGGCGTCCACATGGGCCAGCAGTCCAACGCATATATGTCCGGTAGATGTATGCTCTGCATGTCCGCCCATAGAAAACGCCTCCTCCTGTGATAGCAAACTGGAACTATTATATCACAAGAAAAGGCATTCGTCGATATCTCTAATTATCTTTCTGTCTGATCCCCTGGCTATATCAAATCCTTTTTTTCCACCGCTGCCTTGGAGGATCTCATAGCCATTCCCACAAACAGGGCGATAAACAGAAACTTATCCATGGCAAAACTCCTCCAGGTTCCACACCTGCTGCACCACATCCTGATAAAATTCCGGCTCATGGCACACCAGCAGGATCGCTCCCTTGTATTCCCTAAGCGCCCGCTGAAGCTCCTCCTTGGCATCCACATCCAGGTGGTTGGTGGGCTCGTCCAGAAGAAGCACATTGGTCTCCACATTCAGGAGCTTGCAGAGCCGCACCTTGGCCTGCTCCCCGCCGCTTAGCACCTTCACCTTGCTCTCAATATGCTTGGTGGTCAGGCCGCACTTGGCCAGGGCCGAGCGCACCTCATACTGGCTATAGGCAGGAAAGCTCTCCCAGATCTCCTCAATGCAGCTGTTCTCGCTGGGAGGCATCTCCTGCTGGAAATAGCCGGGATACAGATAATCCCCCTGCTGGACCCTGCCGGAAAGGGGCGCAATCAGACCCAGGACGCTTTTCAAAAAGGTGGACTTCCCGATCCCATTGGCCCCGGTGACAGCAATCTTCTCTCCCCGCTCCATCCGAAGGTTGATGGGCTTTGACAGCGGACGGCCCGGCTCATAGCCGATCACCAGATCCGTGGTCTCGAAGATCACCCTTCCGGCAGCTCTGGCATTCCGGAAGAAAAATTCCGGCTTGGGACGCTCCCGGGCCAGCTCAATGACCTCCATTTTATCCAGCTTCTTCTGCCGGGACATCGCCATATTTCGGGTGGCAACCCGGGCCTTGTTCCTGGCCACAAAATCCTTCAGATCGCTGATTTCCTTCTGCTGGCGCTTGTAGGCAGCCTCCAGCTGGGACTTCTTCATCTCATAGACCTCCAGAAACTTGTCGTAATCTCCCACGTAGCGGTCCAGATGCTGATTCTCCATATGGTAAATAATATTCACCACGCTGTTCAGGAAGGGAATATCATGGGAAATAAGGATAAATGCATTTTCATACTCCGTAAGGTAACGCTTCAGCCATTGGATATGGTTCTCGTCCAGGTAGTTGGTGGGCTCATCCAGCATCAAAATATCCGGCTTGGAGAGCAGCAGCTTGGCCAGCAGAACCTTGGTCCTCTGGCCGCCGCTCAGCTGGGTCACATCCGTATCAAGGCCGAATTCCGCCACTCCAAGGGCTCTGGCCACCTCCTCCACCTTGGCGTCAATCATATAGAAATCATGCTGCTCCAACAGCTCCTGGCAGGTGCCGGTCTCCGTTAAGAGCCGCTCCATCTCCTCCGGGGATGCTTCTGCCATCTGCTCAAACATCTGGTTCATTTCCCGCTCCATATCAAACAGGAAGGCAAAGGCTGACCGCAGCACGTCCCCCACGGTCATTCCCGCCTCCAGAACCGTATGCTGGTCAAGATATCCCGCCCGGACATGCCTGGCCCACTCCACGGTTCCCTCATCCGGCGCAAGGCTCCCGGTGACAATATTCATAAAGGTGGATTTTCCTTCCCCATTGGCGCCCACTAGGCCGATATGCTCTCCCTTCAGCAGCCGGAAGGATACATTATCAAAAATCCCCCGGTCTCCAAATCCGTGGGTCAAATTTTTTACTTCTAAAATCATACGCTACCCCCTAATCAGCCCGCAGATCTGCTCTGCTCTTCGCTCCAAACGCAGCAGCTCCTCCTTGGAACGCTCCAGCCACAGCTGCCCCCGTCCCTCCGGGAGCCACACCCATTCCTTCCCGGGCTCTGCAGACTGGTCTGCTGCACGATCCGCCTTCCCTTCTGCAGACTGGTCTGCTGCACGGCCCGTCCTTGGCGGGTCAGCCAGGAGCTGTATTTTGCTGTGCTCCGCCAGCCGCCGGGCCCTGGCCTCCTCCTTCACATGAAGGCTGACACAGGGCGCAAAATCATACATCCGCCAGATCCCGATGGTGGATTTATTGATCCCGCACAAGAGCCGCAGGAAATATTTGCGGATATCATAGAGGGCCTGTCCCTTGGCCAGCTGCTCACAGAAGGAGGAAAAGCTCTCATAGCTGTCCCGCAGGGCCAGAATCTGTTTGGTCAGATGCTCATAGCCCCCGTAAATATCTGATAGCTGCATTTCCGAATAATACAGCTGATAGCGCAGCAGATCGTCCAGCCTGGCGCCCATCTCCCGGCCAGTCTCCCACTCTGCAAACATGCCCGGGCACTCCAGGCAGGGCACGCAGACACAGCGGATATTGGAATACATCAGCTTCAGGGATTTGATACACTCCACTGCAAGGATATTCTCCCAGCAGCTCATAATCTCCTCCCCGCCGGGAATCCGCTCCCCGACGGCCTTGGCCTGAGCCTGGTAAAAATCCCTTCCCTGCTCCTTGTAGGAGGCGACCCTCTGCTGGAACTGCCTGTCATTGACAATCAGCAGGTAGGCAATCTCCGTCAGCTGGTCAAGGTCTGCGGCCCGGGTCTCTAAGGCCAGAACCTGTACGCTCCCCAGCTTATCCAGCAGGCGCGCTGCGCTGAAGGCAAAAATCCCAACACTGGACAGGGAGGCAAAGCAGGACATCTCCAGCACTCCGGATGCCCCTGCCGCAAGCCCCTTTTGAATCCTCTGGCGCTTTTCCACTGGCGCCACACAGCCATTCTGGAAAAAATCTCCGCTCATCACAGCCAGGAGCTCCAGCTGCTCCTCTGCCTGCTCCTGCAGGCTGTCTCCAGTCTGCTGGAGGCGTTCCTCCTGCAGGCAGGTATCCATCTGCAGGGCACGCTCCCCCTGCGGGCAGGCTTCTGTCTGCAGGCAGGCCGTAATCTGCCGGATGCGCTCTGCCTCCTGCCCCCGGTCTCCCATAAAATCCGAAAAATAAGCTGCTGTCATGATTTCCTCCTCTGCCTGCTCAGTCAAGCCTTGTCAGCTCCTGGTAGAACCTGGCGTAATCCTTCCGCCCATCCTTTGTAAAGGCAATGGCCTCCCTGGGGTGCTGGTTCAACAGCCCGGTCATCATATATTGGAGGTCATAGCCCCACACAATGCCCTCATCCCTAAGCTTCTGCATCTCGCTCTCCACAAACTGGAAGGCATAATATACCTTGTACTTGGGATTCTTCAGAAATCCCAGCAGCATCTCCATGGCGCAGTTTCCGGCTCCCCGGCCCATGCCTGCATAGGTGGCATCCAGCCAGTCCACACCGTCCCCCACAGCCTCCGCCGTGTTGGCAAATGCCATCTGCAGGTTATTGTGGGCATGGATTCCCACCTTTTTCCCGTATTTTTCGGCAGTCTCCAGGAACATGTCTGCCATCCGGGCCATCTCCTCCGGATAAATGGAGCCATAGCTGTCCACAATATAAAAGGTACTTACCGGCGTCTGCCCCAAAATCTCAAGGGCTGTGCGGATGCTGCTCTCCTTGGCCTGGGAGATTGCCATGATGTTGCAGGCCACCTCATAGCCCTTGTCCGCCGCATCCATAATCATGTCCGCTGCCGCCGGAATCGTGTGTATATAGGTCGCCACCCGAATCAGGTCAATGGGGCTCTCCTCCCTGGGAAGGATGTCTGTCTTGTAATCACAGCGGCCCACATCCGCCATCACCGAAATCTTCAGATCCGTATTGTTCTCACCCACAATGGCGCGGATGTCCTCATCCTTGCAGAACTTCCACTTGCCGTATTCCTCCGCGTCAAAGAGCTCCCTGGATGCCTTATAGCCAAATTCCATATAATCCACACCGGCCTTCACATTGGTCCGGTACAGCTTCTTCACAAAATCATCGGTAAAATAGAAATCATTCACCAAGCCCCCGTCACGCAGGGTTGCGTCCAGCACCTTAATGTCCGGACGAAAATCCATTAATTTTGATATCTCCTTCATTTTCTCTCCTCACTTTCTATGCATCAGTCATATATTAATTTTAAATATAATATTTATTTCACCAACAACTTTTTATTTTTCCCCTTAAAATCCAATCACTGTCTTCAGAACAAAAAACACAATAGGAACCAGGAGGGCTGGCAGCATATTCAATGTCTTGCAGTCCTTCAGCTTCAGGATACTGATCCCTGAGGCTGCGATCAGCACGCCTCCCACAATGGACAGCTCGCACATCAGGTCATCTGTAATAAAGGAAGCTGCCCCATAGTAAGCCACCACATAGATCAGCCCCTGCCAGCAAAACAGGATAGGCGCCGCAAAAATCATCCCGATCCCATAGGTGGAAGCAAACACCATGGAGGTCACAAAGTCCAGGGTGGCATTGGTAAACAGGTATGTATTGTCCCCCTTCAATGCGCTCATCACCGGCCCCAGGATAGAAAGGGTCCCGATGCAATACAGCAGTACTGCGCTGGAAAGCCCCTGCCCCAGGCCGGAGGTGGTAAACCGCCCCACCAGCTTCTGGAACCTGCTGTCAATATCAAGAACTGCCCCCAGCAGGCTGCCGATGGCCAGGCTTACAATAAAGAGCACCGGGTAATTGCTGTCCGGCATATGGGAAACCACCGCATTGATCCCTAACGCCGTGGCCGCAAAGCCCATAGCCTGAAACAGGGAATCCTGATACTGGGGCTTGATCCCCTTCTTCACACAGCTCCCCACAACAGCTCCCAGAGCAATAGTACCTGTATTTACAATTGTTCCTAGCATAATTCTTCTCTCCTCTTTTTGCATTCGCACTTTATTGTATCACAGTGTAAAATATTATGCAAATATATTGTTGTCTTTTCCTCTAAAATCCAAAAAAACCTCTGTACTATTCCCTCAGTTCGTTGTATAATGAAAAAAACAGAAATAGCAGAATTCGATGAAGCTTTCCACGAAACTTATGAAGGGAGGATTTCTTATGCGAGTAGCAGGTATTGCGAATCAAACTTCACTTTATTACCAGCGGCTATCTTCCGGGAAGAAGATTAATTCCGCTGCCGATAACGCTGCCGGGCTTGCCATTGCGGAGAAGCTCCTGCGTCAGAGCAACGGTTACGATATGGGCACCAGGAATGCCGGCACTGCCAGCGATATGCTGAAGGTATCCGACGGCGCGCTCTCCTCTATTACCGATTCTCTCCAGAGAATCCGTGAGCTGGGCGTTCAGGCGGGGAATACCGCCATCTATGGTGCAGATGACCTTTCTTCCATCCAACAGGAGATTGACCAGCTGAAGGACCACATTTCCACCGTGGCCTCCAACACGCAGTTCAATGGCAAGAACCTTCTGAATGGTTCTGCAAATGGACTGCATGTAGCTTCCGGCCCTGACGGCGGCGGCAGTACCATCCACATGCCCAACTCCACACTGGAAGCACTGGGCATTGCAGATTTTGACGTAACCAAGGATTTTGACTTGTCTGTCATTGACAAGGCTCTGGATCAGGTCTCCGGTTCCCGCAGCAGCCTGGGGGCAAAGTCCAATGCACTGGATCATGTGATGAACTTTAACCAGTACGCCTCCTTCCAGACCACTGCATCCCGCAGCCGGATTGAGGATCTGGATTATGGCTCCGCTGTCTCTGATTTGAAGAAGAATCAGCTTCTGGATGCCTACCGTATGCATATGCAGCGCAAGCAGGCCGATGATTTTGGCCGGGTGATTAAGCTGCTTCAATTTTAAGGACTTTGACCGGATCAGCAGGCGGCATCCGTTTTCAGGAGCTTGACCGGATCAGCAGGCGGCATCCGTTTTCAGGAGCTTGAACGAGTTTTATGAATATATCCCTGCCCTATAAAACGGGCAGGGGTTTTCATTTCCAACACAATCCACGTCTCTGTGGATTTTATTATTTCTGAAAAGTTTCCTGTTATGCAACTTTTTTCACTAATATTTCCCGGCAATCTATTGTATTTTTTACAGGAAGTGCTTATATTAATAGGTAGGAGGTGGTCTGATGAAGGATCTGAATATTGGCCGAAACCTGATCCAATACCGCCGCAAACGCGGCATTACCCAGGAGGAGCTGGCGGAGCATATGGGGGTGTCCAAGGCCTCTGTCTCCAAATGGGAGACTGCCACCACTTATCCGGATATCACGCTCCTCCCCCGTCTGGCTTCTTATTTCCATATCACTGTGGATGAGCTGATGGGCTACGAGCCCCAGATGACCCGGGAGGAGATCCGGACACTGTACCGGCAGCTGGCCCGGGATTTTGCGGCAAAGCCCTTTGATGAGGCACAAAACCGCTGCCGTGAAATTGTCCGGGACTATTTTTCCTGCCCGCCGCTGCTGTTTCAGATCGGAAGCCTGTACGTCAATTACTGTTCCATGGCAGAGACGCCGGACAAACAAAATGCTGTCCTGAAGGAAGCCCTGGCTCTCTTTTGCCGTGTCCAGGAGGCGGGGGACGATGCCGCCCTGAAGAACCAGGCTCTTCACATGGAAGCCCTCTGCCTGCTGCAGCTCGGCGAGGGCGCAAAGGTGCCGAAGCTTCTTCATACCACCGCCCGTCTGAACATGGCGCCGGAATCCCTTCTGGCCATGGCCTTCCAGCAGCTGGGAAATCAGAAGGAAGCCGTCCGCACCCTCCAGGCGGGGATCTATCAGGCTGTGGTAGAGCTTATGAACCTGCTGCCAGGCTACCTTGCGCTGTGCCAGGAAGATCCTGCTGCCCAGGAGGAAACCTGCCGCCGGGCGCTGGCCGTCGCAGATATATTTCAGCTGGAAACGCTGCACCCCTCCGTACTGTTCCCCTTATACCTGGCCATTGCCCAGCATCGGGCCGGCTGCGGGCAGGCAGATCAGGCCCTGGAGATTCTGGAACGTTACTGCACCCTGGCATTGTCTGACATTTATCCGCTGCGGCTTCACGGGGATTCTTATTTTACCTTCCTGGATGAATGGATCGAGGACAACCTGCCCCGGGGCAGCGATCTTCCCCGGGATGAGGCTGCTGTGCGCCAAAGCATTGCAGACGCAGTTTCCGACAACCCGGCTTTTGAAAATCTGCGTCAGGACAAACGGTTCCAGGCCATCCTGCACCGCCTGACGCCATGAGCTTCCCCTTTTATCTCATTCGCAGCACACAAGGAGGAATTACTATGAACGCCGTATCACTGGAACATCTGTCCAAAACTTATCCTGACGGCAAGCAGGCGGTAGACGGTATTTCGATTGCCCTAAAGCCCGGAGAAATCTTTGGTTTCTTGGGATCCAATGGGGCCGGCAAAACCACTACCGTAAAGCTGCTCAACGGTATGCTGACTCCCACCCGGGGAAGCTGCCGCATCTTCGGCCTGGATCCTGCCGCATCTCCCGGCCAGGTTCACGCCCTCTCCGGTGTGGTCACAGAGCACGCCCAGATGTATGACAACCTGACGGGCCTTCAAAACCTTGTGTTCTACGGCACAGTATTCGGCCTGACTGCCGCTGACAGCCATGAGCGCAGCCTTCAGCTCCTGACACAGCTGGAGCTTTTGGAGGCAAAGGACACCCGGCTTGGCGCCTACTCCACAGGTATGCGGCAGCGGCTCTCGCTGGCCCGGGCCCTCCTCCATCAGCCCCAGGTCCTTTTTCTGGATGAACCCACCTCTGGCCTTGACCCGGAGAGCGCCCAAAATGTCCACAGTATGATACGCTCCCTGGCCGCCAAACAGGGAATTACCGTATTTCTCTGCACTCACCAGCTGCGGTACGCCCAGGAAATCTGCACCCGGTACGGCCTGATGGAGGAGGGACGGCTGCTGGCGGAGGGAACTTTAGAGGAACTCCGGGCCAGGGTATGCTCCGGCATGACTGTAAGGATTGCTGCCAGCGGCATTCCCCAGGCCCTGTCCGGACAGCTTTCACAGGAGACCAGCCCTGGGGCGGAGGGGCTCTCCCATTCCTTCCGGCTTCCCGTCCGGTCCGAGGCGGATATCCCCCGGCTTGTCCGGCAGTTTGTGGAAGACGGCCATGACATCTACCATGTCTCTGCGCAGCTTCCCTCCCTGGAGGACATTTATTTTACCCTTACCCGCAAAAAGGAGGAGACACCATGAACCGTCAAATGACAGCCATTATCAAAAAGGACATCAACAGCATTGTTGCCAACCGAAGAATGTTCCTCACCCTCCTGGTAGTGCCCCTGGTGCTGACCATTGTGGTTCCCTCTGTCTTTCTTGTCACCATGCGCTTTGCGCCAATTGAGGCTGGCGAGTTTCAGAAGCTGCTGGAGCTGATCCCCCTCTCCGCCCGGCCGGACAATCTGACAGAGGCCGTTGCCGCCCTGATGCTAAATCAGGTCCTGCCGGTGTTCTTTCTGATTATTCCCATCATGGCCTCCTCCGTCATGGCAGCCTCCTCCTTTGTGGGGGAAAAGGAAAAACGGACGCTGGAAACCCTTTTGTATTGCCCGCTGTCCCTGAAACAGATCTTCTACGCCAAGGTACTGGCTGCCTTTACCCTCAGTATGTGGATCTCCCTGCTCTCCTTCGCGGTCATGCTTGTGGTGCTGGAAACAGAGGGCTGGCTGCTTCTTGGCAGTCTCCTTATCCCAGATGTCAAGTGGCTGCTGATCATGCTGCTGGTCTCACCTGCCATCTCCCTGGTCGCTGTGACGCTGATCGTCCGCTTCTCCGCCAAAGCACAGAGCATGGAGGACGCCCAGCAGTGCGCCGTCTTTCTGCTTCTTCCGATCCTGCTCCTGCTGGTGGGCCAATTCACCGGGGTTCTGTTGATCAACGGCTGGGTTCTGCTGGGTCTTGGGCTTGTGTGTGCCCTGCTGGCCTGGATACTGCTGCGGCAGTCGCTGCGGAAATTTCAGTATGAGGAATTATTTTAATCCATTACGCGCATATATATCGACATTGAAGGAGAAGAGAACCTTTGTCTTTTCCCGCATGGGTTACTGGAATCTTGCGGGGGATACACAGGTTCAGATGGGCTGCCGGCTGGCTGTGCCAGAGCCAAAACGCGGCATGATTTATTTTGTCATCCGCAACAGCAAGGCTGACTATGCCATGCAGCGGGACGGCACGCTGGTAACGCCAGAGGGCGCTTCCCTCTTTCCCCAGCTGCCTGCTGCCTCTGAGGAGGAACCCGAAGCAGCTGCACCTTCCCAGGACGCGCCCCAGTAACAAATCTTCCTTTGAATACCTGTACGCATAAAAAAGAATGCGCTCTGCGCATTCTTCGCGCCCGAGCGGTGCCGTTCACGGCTAATTTCACCTCCGCGAGGTGCGCATCCTGCCCGGAGGGCTTTTTGTGATATAGGAAATCCGAAGGAATTTCCTATATCACAAAAAGCATAGCCGGGAATCAGCTCATTTTTTTGCTTTATCGCTCTTTGTTGGCAAGATAAATGTAAGCATCCTCAAGGGTTGCTTCACAAGAACTGCATTCCACTTGGGGCGGCGTTTCACTGATTAACTTCATTTGCAATTCCTCCCCTATATACTGTTTGGATGAAACATGATAATTTTTTTCCAGTTCCCTTGCTGCCCCTTCCTCTTTTGTTTTGCAGATCCAGATATGGCCTCTTGCCTGCTCCAATAATTCTTTCATGTTTCCTGCATAAAGGAATTTCCCATGTTTCATCACTGCAAGCTGATTGCAGGTAGCCGCCAAATCTTCCACCACATGGGTGGAAAATAAAACGGTACGCCCTTCCGAAAAATCAACCAGCAGATTCCGGATGCGGATACGCTCTTCTGGGTCTAACCCGGTTGTGGGCTCATCCACAATTAAAAATTCCGGCTCATTTAAAAGCGCCTGAATCAGCCCCACCCGCCGTTTCATGCCCCCTGACAATTGTTTCATCTTCTTTCTTCTCTGCTCTGACAGGTTTGTCTTTTCCAGATAATAATGGATGCGTTCTTTATAGACCTGCCTGGGGATGCCGGATAAGTCCCCCATATATTCCAGGCACTCCTGTACAGACAGGCCTGGATACAGGTCTATTTCCTGGGGCAGATATCCTATTTTCTTACGAATCGTTTCATAAGTTTTCTCGCTGTAAGGGATTCCCTCTAAGGTTACCGTACCGCTGGTTGGCGATAACACAGTTGTAAGCACCCGCATGAGCGTTGTTTTTCCCGCCCCGTTTTCCCCTAACAGCCCAAAGATTCCCTTTGGGATTTCCAAGTCCGCATGATTGACTGCCGTTACGTGATTCCGGAATGTTACTGTTAAATCCTCGATCTTAATTCCCATAGCCTTACCCTCTTTTCTTGATAATTTCAGGCAATAATGCCATTGCCAGGATTCCAATACAAATACAGACAGCCTTTCCGCATATCCAGCTAAAATCACTGCTGTCCTCTAAGTTTCTGAACGAATAAGAAAACAGGTTCCATGGGCCAAGGATTCTGTCTCCGATGATGGAATTTGTAAACAGACACAGCACCAGGCAGCCTCCGATTCCCACCCACATGTTCCGAAACAGGCAGGAAATCAGATTGGATAAAATCCCCCAGAAGCCAAGGGTGACAGCGATAGCTGCAACATATATGAAAAACAGGCACGTTTCACTTTCCAACCCCTTTTCCCATGTTCCATATGTGATTGGATTCTGGAACAGAAAAAAAAGTCCATAGGAAATGGCGGCGACAGTCAGTAAGAATAGTTCCTGTATCAAAATCCGTCTGTAAATAAAATGAATTCTCTTTTTCATAGGGCATAGCCGCCAGATTTCTGACCGCCTGCTGACAATTTCCTGCGTATAGGTATCTGCGCAGAACGTGAAGGCAAGGATTGCCATTGGCGCCTCTAATGCAATCCCAATTTCGTTGGAATAGGACACCCCTCTGACGAGACTTAAGATCATGGCAAAAAATACTGCATAAGCCAGCTTTGGAAAGGTCAGGGAGATTTTCATTTCACCCACCATTATAACCGCCTCCTTTTCCAAATCTGCATTGACAGAAAGAGGATGCACACAGCAGCTAAGATGAGAAAACTCTGATTCAGCAATATCATTGGCGGAGGGGCAGTATCAAAAAATCTGCCCGGGAACCGCACCATAATCGCCAAGGGTCTGCCGTAATATCCATAGATGCCTTCCCCATTCATACTTCCCATATTGGAATACACGATATAAAGAAACAGAAGCGGCACAGCCGGCAGCGGACTTTTAAATACCAGTGAAATCAGGCTGTAAACACTTACAATCATCAGCATGTTAGGCAGGATATATAGAACGCTTGCCAATAAAAAGTCCGCCAAATGAACCTCAAATCCGCGGTTTCTCGTTGCGATAAAACAAATACCAAAAAATATCAGGTTTAAGACAGCCAGCGTGATCAGGCAGACTGCAAAACCACCCCCTGCTTTTCCCAACAGATATTTTCCCGCGCTGACAGGCTTTGTATGAAGAAGCTCATAGGTATTTTTTCTGGTATCCTGCATAAATAACGCGGACAATAAAATGGTTGCGAAAAATCCCATAAACACCCCTGCAAAATCGGCAAATTTCCTGGAAAAATAGTACGAAAATGCCCTGTTTTCCAGCTTCCCCGCTATATAAGAATTGATTTCTTCCCGGGTTCCTTTACGGATGGCTGTAGCCCCATAGTCATAATATGCATTGTCAAAACCATACCCTTCCAAATGGGCGCAGGCTGCCATAATATCCATCCCTTTCATTTCATGGATCACAGACTGCGCCTTCTCATTGTCCATCTCGAATACGGAAATCAAGGTTTCCCGTATCCGTTCTTCCCACATTTCCCGCCGCAGCCCTTCCTCCGTGGGCACATATCCGTGAAAAACATCTTTATCTCCATAGGTTTCCGGATCGTCGTTCACAATGGTTTCCCCTTCCCCAAGATAATGGATCTTCAGATAGGGGCTTACATTTACAAATACGATCAAAACACCAATTGCAACGCCAAGCCAGAACAGAGGGTTTTTCATATAAATTTTTACCTCTCTTTTCAAAATGGACCACATAGCCTGCCTCCTTCATTTATAGCGATTCTATCATAGCATCAAAGAGATGATTCCATGATCAAAAACCTATGATCTAAAATCTATTGTAAAAGAAAAATCACAACAGAAAAACAATCAGGATTCTCTTTCTTTGATGTGTTCTGACTCAAAATTACAAACATCTTGACCAATAATGAGTACCCATTTATAATAAGGAAAAATCCCTCCCAACAGAGGAGTATCCAGTTTAATGTCTGACAATCAAGAAATAAAAAAGGGGGAACAAAAGAGATGATTGAAAATAGAAATGTAAATATCATAACTGATGCAGGCGGTAAAAAGCTGGTTCTGATCAACGATATCCGGTTTCGGGCAAAAGTGCGGGATGACTGGAAATATCTGTATGATATTTTGGCAATAAAAAAAGAAACGAGCAGCCCGCTTGAGTGAAAACACTGTACGGTAAAAACCCATTTCTTATTTTCAATAATAAGCTATTTTTTAATTCCTGTCAATCCCCGATTTTAATTTTTCAAAATACTGCCATTGGCATACGCAATCCGACGGAATATTGCTGTCACCACAGCCCCTCCCTGCTCCTCATTTCCCAAAACCAATTTTCCCCCATGCTTTTCGCAATACAGCCTGCTGATATACATTCCCAGCCCCGCATGTTTCAGGCTGTCTTTTACATTCTGCCCATAGAAGGCTTCTGTAATTTTTTCTGCCTCTTCCCGAAAACCGTCGCCGTCATCTATGACGCAGATGCTTAGCTTTGCATATCCAATGTTTACCGCAATTGTAATCTGCTGTTTCCCATAACGCAGGGCATTTGACAGAAGATTTTCCGTTACCTCCAAAATAACTTCCTTATCCCCGTAAAATTCTTCCTTTGATTCTGATGCCAGTAACACACATTGTTTCCCATATTCTTTTTCCAAAATGGCAAGTTCCCCCTGAATCTCCTTCTCCAATTGTCCGGCGGAGATACTCTCCGGGGTCAGCTGCCGGTTTTCTAAACTGCTCAATTTCCGCATTGCTTCTACAAAGGCATCCATACGTTCAATCTGATGTCCGCTTTCTGACAGCATTTCCATGGCCTGTCCCAGATCGATATCTTCGCTTGGCAGATATTCCATCAGCATTTCCTGATACCCTTTCAAAACGGACAAGGGCGCGCGTATATCGTGGGCAATAGCCGCCCGCAGCATCTTTTCCTCCTCCACGGTCTTCCACAATGCCTGATTATTTCTGGCAAGCTGTTCCCGCATCCGCTCAAACTCCCTGCAAAGCTGGCCCATCTCGTCTCTATTCTCATAGGAAATGGAAAAATCCAACTGATTCTCTGCAATCTTTTTGGAGCCTTTCTCCAGTTCTTCCATGGGCTTTCGTAACTTGTTCCGGTAAAAGAGGAAAACTGCCCCGCAGCTTCCCGCCATAGACAAGATCACCACAGTATAAGATTCTAAAAAATCGCAAAGTTCTGACACAAAAACGTCTGACTGTGTCATCTCATAAGAACTCGGTCTTGGAATCTTCACTATATAACCAGGATCTTTCTTTTCCGCTGCTTCCAAATATAAATATGCTTCTTTATCTATATACTTCCACCAGATACGCGTTTGTGTCTGTTCGGCAATTCTGACAATGACATCCGTGATCATAAAACTGCAAAATAAGGCAACCGCCATATACAAAAGAATGGTTTTTCTCACGGAAAGATTTCTTATTTTATCCATCGGTATCCCATCCCCCATACGGTTTCAATATATTTGTTTTCCGTATATTGCTGAATCTTCTTTCTGATTCGGCGGATCAGCTCTGTAATCACCCTGCTGTCCCCTTCTGCATCATAACCGCAGACCCTCTCATAAATTCTTTCTTTATCAAAGACCATCCCCGGATTCATGGTCAAAAATTCAATAATTCCATATTCTAATTTTGTCAGCTCCAGATAATCTGTGTGAATCTGCACGGTCTTCGCCTTATAATCAATAGACAGCTCACCCTGGAAGCACACCTCTGTCTTTTCTTTGCGCCGTGTTTCTCGTTTCAGGTGCGCCGTAATCCTTGCATCAAGTTCTTTCAGACGAAAGGGCTTTAAAATATAGTCGTCGCCTCCGGAAGATAGCCCGTTTACAACATCCTGTTCGTCTACCCGTGCAGTCAGAAATAAAATCGGGCAGTCTACCTTATCCCGTATCCTCCTGCATACCTCTATCCCGTCCATGTCCGGCATATTTACATCCAGCAATATGAGATCCGGCTGCAGCTTTATTTTATTTAACCCCTTCCATCCATTCTCTGCTGTAATGATTTCATACTTTTTTATTTCAAGATACTTTTTCAGCATTTTGAGAAGCTCGGTATCATCATCTATAATCAATATCTTATAAGCCATTTCTGCTCCTTTTCCAGTCAATATCTAACATGGATTATACTACACAAATCCCAACAAAAACACAACTATCAATAGCAAAAATGTCCTTCATATCCTTATTTGACATGATACACCAACTCCATACCCACAGCTGTACTGCTCCTATTCTCAATAAATACACGATAGGTACCGGAATTGGAGATAGAAAAACTATAACTGGCACTGCCGTTTACAGTTATATACCTTCTCTTTCCGGACACATCTACAATTCCAACATTTACACTGCTATCCCCCGATGTAATTATAGCAAATACTGCTATCTCCTGCCCCGATTTAACATAAAAACCGGATGTTGTCTTCATGTTATTCCCCGACACTGTCCAATTTACAGAGGTTCTATCGTCCGGAATCTTTTCTTCCACCACTGTAATCCCATCTGCCGGCCCATCATCCGTATGTTCTTCTATAGGAACCGGCACAATCTTTTCTTCTATATTAACCACTGTCTGGCCATACACCTCCCGATATCCTTCTGCCACACCATTCGCGGCAGCCGCTGTAAGGGAACCGGAAGCCAAAAGGGCAACACTCAATACAACACCTGCTGCTGCCGGCCTTTTCTTTGCTTTATCAAATTCTTTCATATATAAAAGCCTCTCTTTCACTTCATTTCTGTCTTTTCCTAAATACGCAAATGGACCCTCACTGATTCTACAAACTGCCTCCATCAAACTGCAAATGACCCCGTAATAGCTCTCAAGGCCGCCAGTCTTCACATAAACCTTAGAATCACATACAAATTCACTCCATTTATCTGTAAGGCTATTCAACCACCAGACAAATGGATTGAAATATTGTGTCGCCTTTAAACCTCTTGACAGCAGCATCAGCCAAGCGTCTCCCTGCTTATAATGGGTGAGCTCATGCAGAAAAATTGCCCGCAGCTGTTCCTCCTGGAATTCGTGGATTGCAGGAATGATAACAGTCGGCTTTCGGATCCCGGTAAATACCGGCATCACCATATCAAAGCTCTGGCGCATTCTAACCTTTTGGGGCAATATCCCCAATTCGCCACATACCTTCTCAAACAGCTCCATTTTCCAAAATTCGCATACCATAGAATTACGGCAGAGGGACCGCAGACATCTGATATCCCAAAATAGCTTTATTCCCATCACCGCCACCCCCAAAATCCAAAGCAAAATGGCTATCTCACAGATTCTCAGAAGGATCGGTGTCGGCTCAAATAATACGCCTCCCCACATACCGTGGTAATTCGCACTCCATTTCATTACACCAAATGCAATTGGTATAAAGTACAATAAGGTCACTGCCCACAAACCAGTATAACACCAACGCAAATACCCATATTTTTCAAGCCTCCTCTTTGTAAAGTACCAGATTATTTGCGCAATGCTGCCTGTTAAACTTGTAAAAACAATGATTCCCGCCAAATTAATTGTCCAGCTCATCCAACATACTCCTTATTTCCGCTGCGTCTTCCTTCGTAATGTCGTTACGTTTCAGCATAGCGTGTACTAAATTAGCAGCTTTTCCCGAAAACCACATATCTTTCTCGTGGCACAGCTTCTGATATGCATATTCATCCCTGTTCTTCAAAGCCCGAATATAGGCATTTTTTCCTTTTCGCTGGCTCTCCACATATCCTTTATCTGCCATGCGCTGAAGAAATGTCGCAACTGAATTTCTGGAATAATCCTTGCCATAATCAGTCCGCAGCCGCTCCAATAGCTCCAGGAAGGGTATTACCCCACCGGCCTCCCAGATGACTTTCATGATTAATGCCTCGCTTGCTGATAAATTTCTAACATCATCTTCCACCTTTTATCTCCTTTCTCTACTTGACAGCCATAAAATCAAAGTCGAGGGTAAAATGACTCTTTGTACCATATCTTTTACCCTCGATGAATTCTTTCACATGTCTATTATTTTGTCAAATTGTTCATAAACACCTTATAAAACCGCATTTCTCTTTCACGCATATGCTGGGTATTATAATTGTAACCGCCTGCATCACTCAGCCTGTCGATGGCACGGCGTGCAAATTCGATGGCATCTTCCTCTGTATTCCCCAAAACTTCATAGGCATTCCCTTTGATTGCATTGGCAAATATCTGCTTATAAAGCTCTGAAAAATAAGTTACCTTGCCATCCTCATCCGCTGGAAATACATTGCCTGTTTCCATCATTGCATTTTCCCATGCCTCTTTCACCGTTTCCGGGCAATTTCGGAATAGCTTTTCAAACAGCTGCTTATCTGTAAGCTGTTTATTTGCCCCCTCCAATGCCTCTGCATCGAATTCGTGGTTCAAAAGCATATCCCAAAAATCTTCATGTCCCAGATATGCTTCATACCGGTACTCCCAAGTCCTCTCACCCTGATATCTTCCAAACAATGCAAAACATCTCTCATAATCCTCTTCTGAAATCTCCTTACTCCACAGAATTGTCCTGCCCTCTTTGGGACTTGTATTATCTACACAATCCAATTCTCCCGTGGAGGGGGTATAATAGAAGGAGATTCCAGAATTAGGCATCGAGCATACGTAACCATCTATTACATTCATGTATTTCACACTTATGCCATCTGCCACAG
The DNA here is from genome assembly GCA_910588285.1 of uncultured Lachnospiraceae bacterium. Classification (GTDB taxonomy): domain Bacteria; phylum Bacillota; class Clostridia; order Lachnospirales; family Lachnospiraceae; genus 14-2. The sequence continues at coordinate 1,207 of CAJUQB010000032.1, read as the reverse complement.
ACGACGCCATATCGGAATATTTTTCAAACATCCCCTGCAGCTTTTTCCCCTTGGAAAATAAATCCAACGCTTTGGGGTCTGTACTGGTATTCGCTATGTCGCAGACATGTTCCGTTCGCTCAATCCAATCTAATTTTTCAGTTTTAAACTGTTCCCATTTGGATTCGCTGGCATCCGCCTGCCCCATAGAACCGCCCTGCTTTGCTGTTTCCTCGCATATCTCCAGGATTTTGAAGGAACGAAAGGGGCTCCTTGTTCCCGGCCCTGCGGAATCGGAATCAGCAAAGGAACATAAAGCAAACATCTCCATCCTGGTGGCATTCTTGGGGTCCACCTGGCTGATATCAATATCAAATACCTCTTTCTTGCCGTTCAAATTGGAAATAACTTGGACTATGGGCTTCTCAAAGGTAGACCTTCCTAAAAGGACTGCACGCAGTCCATAAACGGCAGATTGCCCCTCCTGGGGAACTGCTGCCGAACCAAGGAACGTTCCTTCTCTTTCCGCCGCTGCCGCTGTCACCGCCCCGGAATAAGCATCCGTATGGGACACTTGCCTTTTTGCTGCCGCCTGATACCTGTAGTCTACGCCAGAAACACTTCCAACCTGCATTTTTTCACCTCCCTGCATTCACTTATCGGTGTTTTGCGGGTCCCAAGTTCAAAAATCCTCTTGCAAGCCAGCTTGCATTGGATTTATTGACCTTTTGACCCTGGTATCATACAATTCATTTTACACCCTCAAAGGGTGCAGCATATTATTGAGAAACCAATCTTATAATCTTTACCGTGCACAGTAAATCATATATATAATTACCACTTTTAACTACATTTGTCAATATTAATATATATTTTATCCACGACAAATGCATGAATGAATCACAGAAGCAGATTCAATATAATCCGTTTTCAATGATGATTTGCTCAAGGACCGTTTCATCAACGCCATGTCCACGCAGCACTTTTTTCTCGGCTTCTTTTCGGATACGCCGCTTTCTGTCCTTACATCTGTGGTTGCATGCGAAAGATTTTTTGGAATTGCGGTAGTTCCTGATCGAGAGGGATTTTTACGGAAAAGGCGAACCAGTCACTCAAAGGACTTGCTAGCTTCTGAACGAGAGCCGACAGCAGAACAGGCAACAGAGCAGAACGAAACGTTACAGTTCAGAGGTCGGCTTGACCGAAAGAAACCGATGGTATAGACTAT